>JAHHQS010000150.1 GCA_020026285.1 Parabacteroides sp.
CTGTAAAACTGCCATTCTTTTAGATAACCTTGATATTTTTCATTGCTTCTTCTTCGCTCCAGTCTAATAACTGTTTCAAGGTCTCAAAGACATTAATTTTGGCATCATCACGCGAGAAACAGCTATCACGGAACAAGATACGTAAAGGCTGTTTGTCTGCTATTGCTTTCAGCACGTTTTCTGTTATATCTTCAGCAAAACAAGCTACCAAATCTCCTTCATTCACTGAATAGATAGTCTTTCCATCAATTTCATCACTAGCCATAGGTAATGAGAGTTGAACACCCCAGTTAAGCATTGCTCCAAACAGCAAATCAAGATCTGTACGGTCACCCTTTATGTTATCAAGGAAGAAATCAAGCTGAGTTTGGTCGTATTCATTCGGTGCTTTATTTACATCCTCAAAATTACTATCTGCCAATTTAAAGACACGGAAACCTATATCAAGATCTTGGGTAGTCAATGGTGATTCTTCCTTGATTTTCTTTCCTGCACGGCGGATACGTTCTTTGGCTATATCAGGAATAGTTTTATAACCGGCCTTTTGTGCTTCGCTATCTTCAGGTGTTTCTTCTTGAAGTTGAACCATAATATATTTACGATGTTCCTCGTCTTTTGAATTTAGTTGCATAACGGCATGAGCTGTTGTTGCAGAACCTGAAAAGAAGTCCAGTATAAGATCATCCTCACTAGTACTTATCTTTATTAAATATTGAATTAAAGATGAAGGTTTAGGGAAGGAGAATACCTTAGCATCGAATAAGCTAGTAGTTTCTTTTGTTCCATCTTGAGACATGCCAATTGATTCAGGAAATTTCGTAGAAACTGCAACTTTCCCGAAATCGTCTCCAGCTTTACTCATATCGTCTGACTTCCAATATCTGAGGACTGGTTTGCTTATTCGCAAGAAGGAATAATCTCCAGGAAATACAATACGATTCTCTTCCAAATATTTTGGCAACGTTTCCTTTGTTATTCGCCAAGTAGCATTAGGATTTGCAGGGTATTCTTCTCCAGTTTTAGGATTTACTATTGTAAAATAACTATTAGGACGTTCACTAGCTGTTGTCTGTTTTGTCAGGTCATGAACTCTCCAAGGTCTATCTGGAAAATCAGGAGAAGTATAATATTTCCTTTTTTTACCATCAATACTAGCCTTAAATGTATTGGATTTTGCATAAGCTAAAATCCATTCGTAATCTTGTGAAACGCCAAAAGGAACATCAGATTTGGCAGTTCTTTTACGCCAAGGAAATTCTGCAATAAAATTTGTAGGGCCCAATATTTCTTCACAAATTTTCCTTATATTATCTTCTTCATGATCATCAATCGAAATAAAAATCACGCCATCCTCAGTTAACAAAGAACGAGCTACCATTAATCGTGAATACATCATTGAACACCAATCCGAATGGAAGCGAGCATTAGTATCCGTATTTTTACGATAACGGTTTCCTAATTCATCTACATCACCAGTAAATAGATCAATTTCATTTTGGGAGACTTTGAAATCATCATCATACACAAAGTCATTACCAGTATTGTATGGAGGATCAATATAAATCATCTTCACCTTACCCATATAGGATTTTTGAAGCAGTTTCAATACTTCTAAGTTGTCACCCTCAATATATAGATTTTGTGTATTATCCCAATTTTCACTATCTTCAATCACAGGACGTAGTGTTTTGTTTGTAGGGCGAGCAGCTTCTCTACGAGCTTCCTGTTTGCCAGGCCAGGTAAACTGATACATTTCATCTGCATACTCTACAGCATCGTCACCAAGAAGTTGACGTAAAGTGGTGAAGTTCACTACATGACGCAATTCTCCTGTTTCTGAATCTGTCACTTCTGTAAAGCATGAAGGTGCTATTTGATAAAGAGCCTCCAAGTTTAGCCTATGACCATCTACCGAATTGAGATCTAATTTATTGGGTTTCATATTATATGTTATTTTTTTTTAGTTGTTCTTTTAATAGTGTAAGCTCTTTTTTGAGTTTACGAGCTTCCGTATTCATTTCCATTTGGCGATTAAACTGCTTTTCCAATTTTATTTTTTTTTGCAGCATATCTACCTGTTTTTGCAAACTTTTTATCTGGTTACGTAAACATACCTGCTCTTTGTATTCTTCTTCTGTTGTAACAATCAATTCTGAAACCTGGCTTAATAAACTATAATAAACAGCATCCATAGACAAACCTTGAATCTGTAAGGTATCAACATCAAAATGGATATCACGCTTTAATTCTGTTACTCCGCAAGTCCATTTTTCCTCACTCTTTACCATAGTCATTTCCTTATGATGCATCAATATATCTAACTTTCCGTCATAATCTATAACGAATAGCGTCTGTCGAGGAAATAATTGATCAATCGTGCAAAAATAATTAATGTTATAAATATCTTCTTTCATCTTACAATAGAAAACATCTATTTCATGTACCAGTGCACCATCCTCAACATTTAGAGTCTCAGCTGTTAATTTATATAGCCAAATTATGCTTTCAAATCCATGAGTTAATAAATCACGTAATGAAGAATCATTACTCCTTCCATAAAATGCTTTCTTAGGAACATTTTGACAGACAATAGTAGAGGACGGAAAATTTAGCAAGTTATCCATTATTCATTTTCTTTTATTTTACAATGGTGCTCATAAGAAGCCCATAAAAAACGTACCAATGTGATACTGCTACCAACAGCAAGACTTGCATGTCTAGATTCTAATCCTTTGTAAGTGCTAGACTTTCCGTGACCACTTCCATATTGATTCCTGAGTTCAGCGACTCCCTGGGCTATACCTTTCAAATTTCCTAATATTTGTTTTATAGATTTGGAGCCTTTAATGTCGTCAGCTACTTGTCTGGGCATTAGATTATAAAAATTGAATGTTTCATCAACTAATTTTATTATATCCCAATTTTTGTCTACCTTGACACCTTCTTTTTCAAGAATAGTCTTACAACAACTTTCTATAAATTCTTTGGCTTTACCTATGGCTTCTGTTGGATTTTCATCTTGCATTTTTACCATTAAATCTATCTGAGTGTTGATGTAACCACTATTGAATTTTTCTTTGAGTTCCTCAGTTTCAACTTTTGCCACATGAAGCCCATTTAGTTTATCCAAGATCAATTTTGCTTTAGGGTACTTCACCACTGTGGTTTTATTATAAGGCTTATCTTTGAAGTCAGATTGTTCATAATAATTCATCAAATCAGATAACAACTTTATGACATTTTCAGATGATGCTTCATTCACATATGCATCTAGAGATTTTCCTTTTGATAAACCATATTTTTCACATAAGGCAATTCCAATGCTTTCAGCAGTAAATTTATTAAAATCGGATGTAGTGAAATCAAAAACAAATCCACCGCTGTTAAAAAAATCCATAAGGTTTTTTCTGTCTAAAAATCCTATTGTATTCTTTTCCATATCATTACTTAATCACTAAAAACGTTATCAATTCAAAATCATCTAATCCTTTGATATTGCATGTCAAAGCTGTGGTTTCTCCAACAGAGAATAAGCTATCAATATCACTTTCTTCTTTTACTGTAATAATGCTTTGTATGGCCGACTGTAACAAATCACTATAATGACTCATATTTTTACCATCACGCGTTTCCTTATTGAACTGCCTGCACAATTCCTTATTTGGATGTGTTTCATCTTTACAAGCATAGCGCATCTTGTCCAACAGTTTCTTAGGCGACAGATGATTACAAATTACGTCTCCTGTATGGGATATATACACCATATAAAAA
The DNA here is from genome assembly GCA_020026285.1 of Parabacteroides sp. The sequence goes on from JAHHQS010000150.1 coordinate 3,772, forward strand.
GGATGCAACAAGTTAGAATGGTCAATATTCACCCCGTTGTTCTTATTCTTCAACACATAAATGACTCCTGGTTCTACGAGAGCAGAAGACTTTACGACAGCACTCATTCCAAAGGGGGTAAGGTCCATGTTCGGATGCTCCTTCAAACTAGCCAACAAGTCCAGACGGAATTCATTCAGCCCTAAGTCCATAATGTTGACACCAGTATCCATATCTTCAATATCAACTACTTCTTTTCTGAGTTTGTCCAACTGTTTACGTCTATATTCGAGGTCACCTTTTTCGTTGTTAGAGAGCAGATTATCATCACCCGTACTGGTAATAACAGTAGCTTTCATACGGCTTTCTACACGACCTTTCAACTTGATATAATCATCCAATTCAATATCAGGCCAATAATTGACCAGCTGGATTTTATCATTCTTACTACCTATACGGTCTATACGTCCGAAACGCTGAATAATACGAACGGGATTCCAATGAATATCATAATTAATAAGATAATCACAATCTTGAAGATTCTGACCTTCACTAATACAGTCGGTAGCTATAAGTACATCGATCTCTCTTTCATCATGCGGATGAATGGCTTCCTTATCTTTAGAAAGCGGAGAGAAATAAGTAAGTATATCATTGAAGTTACACTTAAATTTAGGCAAAGTACACTTTCCATCCGTACTACCCGTAATCAAAGCCGTATGCAATCCACAGTCTTTTAATATTCTTCCAGATAATTGTTCGTAAAGATAGTTGGCCGTATCTGCAAAGGCTGTGAATATCAGAACTTTCTTATTATTACCATTAATAGGATAATCAAACTTCTGTTTCAAGTCCTGTACTAATTGTTGCAATTTTGAATCATGTGCAGGAGTAATGTCTTTAAGCATCAACAAAAGCAGTTCCAATACTTCTTTATCTGCCTTAAGTTCACGTCTCCAACTAACATAATCCATATCACGAAGACTTATTTTTGATTTACGTCCTACAAATGGATCGTTTTCGATATCATCAGTGTCTAAATCATAGGAATATTCAGCCACTTTAAACTCTGCATATTCATTTTCTTGAAAATCATCAATAGCAGCAATGGAATCTTTTATTAAATCATGAATCCTTGTCAATGTTAGACGGAATGAATTCACACTACTTTCCAATCGCTTGAGCAGATTAATAGCCATCAGTTTACGTATGCCTTTCTCACGTCCGTCAATAGTCAGACCTTCACCTTCAAAATCAATGTCATAATTGCCTTTAGCACTATCAAAGATAAACAGGGACGGAGTGTAAATGGACAAGTTCAAGCGATTCAGCTGTTCTGCAATCTCCTGAAAAGTAATAGCATCACTGAGGTCCGTAAGTTTCGGTCTACGTGATATAGGTATAAGGCGAGTTGGGAATTTGCCAATTTCATCAGTATTATAATATTTTACAATATGTTTTCTACTTCTAGCTATAGTAACGGCATCTAATAATTGAAAGAAATCATAGTTCAACGAATCTACCAATTTTTCTGTGGTTCTTTTTTCTAATGGCAATCTAGACCATTTAGAATATGTTGTCTGAGCTTCTCTGAAAATACTATCTATGCTTTTATCTGTATCAAGTAATTTATTAATATTTTCCGCCTTTCCTTCGTATGCTAGTTGCAACTGATTCTTTAAATCACTAAAACGGTTATTAACAGGTGTAGCTGAAAGCATAAGTACCTTAGTCTTTATACCACTACGAATAACTTTATTCATCAACTTCGCATAACGATTTTCTTTAAACTCGCTATCTTCATCATCATTATCAAACCGTCCTCCATTTCGAAAATTATGACTTTCGTCAATGACAATCAAATCATAATTGCCCCAATTTACACGTTCCAAATCAAGTCCGTTACTGATACCTCCACTTCTTGAAAGATCTGAATGAAACAATATATCATAACGAAGACGATCTTCTAAAACAGGATTATTCTTATAATTAGAACGGAAAGTCTGCCAGTTGTCATTCAATTTCTTTGGACACAGAACCAACACACTGCGATTCCTATTCTCATAGTATTTGATTACAGAAAGTGCAGTAAAAGTCTTACCAAGACCAACACTATCGGCAAGGATACAGCCATTATACTTTTCCAATTTATTGATAATGGCTAATGCTGCATCACGTTGAAAAGTATAAAGTTTATTCCAAATGACACTACTCTTAAAACCTGTAGCTTCATTAGGCAGTACATCTTCACTGATATCTTCTAAAAATTCATTGAAAATATTATATAAGGTAATGAAATATATAAATGCAGGAGAATTCTCTTTATACACAGTTTCAATACTTTCGATAACATTATCTGTTACATCTTGGAATTTTTCTTTATCCTTCCATAATTCATTAAAAGATCTCAAAAACATATCAGATGCTGAATACCCTGGCATGCCAACAGTCATTGGACAGATATTATCTCCTTTATCAAGTCCGATTTCTGTTGTAGTAAACTCATTGAACGGCATATAGGTATATGTTTCTTCTCCATCCTTTATGTTTAGAAAAGAGTTCATGTAACCATGAGTAATATTTGTCTTAAAATGCGCTTTCCTCCGAATCCAGTCTGCACATTCTTTAGCAATGGCACGCTGAGTCAACTGATTTCTCAATCTTATCTCAAAGTCTGATCCAAATAGATTCCTTTCTCTGTTGAGTTTGGGTATATAAAATTCTCTTTTTTTCTTTTCAGTTTTATCTGTCGTAAATGTGGGAGAAGTGAAGATAAAATTAACACAATCCACCTTTTCAAGCTCTTCTTTCAATGCTTCATAGGCATATATAGAAAAACTGGCAGCTGCTATTGAGATTTGACTATCACAAGATAGCGTTAGCTTCAAATCGTCAATAATGCGTTCTGTAACATTATTGAATTGCTTAGGAGTTTTCATGAATGTTTTTATTCTTTAGCTTCTTTATTATTTTGCCGTTATTCTTTTTTAATTATTGCATATACATATCCCATTTATATATCGATATGTAACATACCTTTTTATCATATGTAATTTAGTAATTACATTCCTATCTTTTTAAGCATTCGAATTTATAGTTGCGTTATATAAACTTAATTGCTTTCTCAAGCCCTTCGGAAATGTTTTTTTGCTTCATAGCCGAGAAAAGACTTGTAGTTAGTATAATGCAAATATATATAATTTTATCATTAAAAGTTTAATAAAGGAAAGGGAAACTTAATTAATAGTACTGAAAACACATAATAATAATGCGACATGACAACTATTTTTACTCATAAATTATCTTTATAGACTATGTATAAAATGCTATCACATAAGAAATAAACAAATCTTTCGTCATGACGTTTTCTTTTTTGAATATACATTATAATTGATTTTCTAACATATAGTTTTTCCTATTGAAACATCAGATTTCGATGTGCGTCTTTCATGAACATTCTTCCATGTGGTTAAGCCGTTATGTTTTGGCATAACTTGACATAATGCCGTATGTTCTGTAATGACATCCCCTTATGACTTGATTCACGACGATTGCATTTTTTGCAACAGTCGTATCTTGCCGAAGTTCTTCAATTTTAACTTTTAGAACGGCTGATTTTTCAACCATTCTCCCATGAAACGATCATAGATGATATAACCTCTTTCACTGGGATAAACGAGTTCGTTATCAAGCAGTTTCTTCAATGCAGAGTTCACGCTGCTGGCTGCCCGGAGTCGGTGTCTGGATATAAAATCTCCTGACAGTATTTCCTTAACGCATCCTTCTCTTGCGATGGCTTTCATCAGACGTACATGACCTGCCGAATAGGCTTTCAATAAGTCCGCATAAGAATAGCTCAGTTCTGAAATTATCTGTCTGTTGGCATATTCTGTCAGTTCCATATCCACATCACAATCGTAACCGTACAGACGATTCAGAAGATACTGAACATACCAGGTATGACCTTCAAATTTATCATAAATGGCATTGAACACTTCTTCTGGCAGACGGGTATGATGCTCGGCAAAATGATTCATTGCGAAGTGTGAGTATTTCTCTTTATCAATTGTGTCGATGGTCAGCAGCTGGGTACTCTGGTAAAATGGTCTCTTGGATGAGGTGAACATTTCCTGCATAACATGCTGTTTGCTGCCGGCAAAAATGAAATTCACATTCGGAAGAAACTGTATATAAGAACGCAACAGTGCCTCTACTCCCTTTTCGGGATATTCGGTTATTTGTTGAAACTCATCAACTGCTATGTAGCAGCGTTTCTCTGAAGAAGCGAGGTATTCGAATATCTCTTTCAGCGTACTTTCTTCTTCTGTCGGTGACATGTCTATCGTAACCTTTGGAACACCTGTAAACTGATCAAAGGTAAAGATGGGACGGCAGCTGCGAATAAACTTACTGATTCGGCTCAGAGCTTTCTGCGGTACAGAATCTAACTTTCCCAATACTGTATTAGCAAATAATCGCACAAAATCTCCCAACGACTGCGTAGAATATATATCCATGTAGAGCGTGACTATATCAGACTCCTGTTTTTTCAATTTATAGAAAGCATGGCGAATCAGCCCGGTCTTACCCATACGACGGGGTGCTATCAGAGTGACATTACGCCCGTTGTGCAGGGCCTGAAGTATTGTCTCTGTTTCTTTCTCACGATCACAGAAGTATTCGGGACTGTGATAGCCCGATATTAAGAAAGGATTATTCGGCTTCATATTGTTGTTTTGTCCGTTACATAATTAACGTAACACGAATATCGCAATATATTTCCATATTACCAAATATTTAAATAGAAAACAACAACATCAACTATTTTTTATTGGATTTCAACTGTTTAAATACGAGTTACATCCTATTTTTTACACACCTTGAGTAAATAACAAAACATTCAATATTTGTTATTATCCGATAATTTATGGGACCATTTAATGGTTCATTTATCGGCTCACTAAATATGCCGTATTTATCTTATCACTTATATTATCATTTATTGCCTCATTATAGCTCCATAAACATAGGGATTATTGGTCATATATTTTATCGTGCCATCTATCGTGCCGTTTATCATGCCATATTCAACTTTACTTTATTCCCGTACTATATATACGCGCAATAAAGTAAAGTTAATTGCTTGCGAAAAGAAGAAATGAGTTTTCGCATGGATTGTTTTTCTTTTGGCAAGCAGAAAAAAGCATAATATTCTATCTTTTAACTCCTATTATGCCTTAACCATCGCAGAAATATGTACATTTGCATATAGTAACATTTGAAACCTTAAATAGTTAATCCTAAAAGAAAATATATGATATGGTAAAACTTGAACAATTATTAAGAGACTTTACATTAAGTGAAGCTTCCCGTCAGTATATAATCAATGGAGGTCA
>JAHHQS010000151.1 GCA_020026285.1 Parabacteroides sp.
CAGTTCCTATGATGAACATCATTAATGGTGGTTCTCACAGTGACGCTCCTATCGCATTCCAGGAATTCATGATTCGTCCGGTTGGTGCTCCTTCTTTCAAAGAAGGTTTACGCATGGGTGCTGAAGTATTCCACGCATTGAAGAAAGTATTGAAAGACCGTGGTTTGAGTACTGCTGTAGGTGACGAAGGTGGTTTCGCTCCAGAACTTGAAGGTACAGAAGATGCTTTGAATTCAATCGTTGCTGCTATCAAAGCTGCCGGTTATGTTCCTGGTAAAGACGTTATGATCGGTATGGACTGTGCTTCTTCTGAATTCTATGTAGACGGTGTTTATGACTATACTAAATTCGAAGGTGATAAAGGTGTTAAACGTTCTGCTGAAGAACAGATTGATTATCTTGAAAAATTAATCAATGAATATCCTATCGACTCTATCGAAGATGGTATGAGTGAAAACGACTGGGAAGGATGGCAGAAATTAAACGCTCGTATCGGTAGCCGTTGCCAGTTGGTTGGTGATGACTTGTTCGTTACAAACGTTGACTTCCTTTCAAGAGGTATCAAAGAAAATTGTGCAAACTCTATCTTGATTAAAGTTAACCAGATTGGTTCTTTAAGTGAAACTTTGGATACAATCGAAATGGCTCACCGCCATGGTTATACTACTGTTACTTCTCACCGTTCCGGTGAAACTGAAGATGCTACTATCGCTGACATCGCAGTTGCTACTAACAGTGGACAGATCAAGACAGGTTCAATGAGCCGCTCTGACCGTATGGCTAAATACAACCAGTTACTTCGTATTGAAGAAGAATTAGGTGAATTAGCTGTGTATGGTTATAAGAGAATTAAATAAGGTTTTTATTAATGCCTATTAATTACAAACATACATAATCGCTAATCTATTTGTTAAGATAGACTATATCAAGACATAAGGAAGGCTCCTCTGTGAAGAAGGGCCTCCTTTTTTTATATAGCCCTATCAATAACAGTCCATCCCCTTTGCATGGTACGAATATCTGCAAGAATGACTAATTGAAGGTATTTGACTATATGATATTTTTATTACCTTTGCATCTCTATTTAATAATTATATATCTTTTAAACGAAGCAGATGGATAGAATGAGAAAACATTTAAAGATATTCCTGCCTGTACTTTTCATAATGTACATGGGATGTCTTATTATATTTTCTCACGTGCATATTGTTAACGGAATAACAATTGTCCATTCTCATCCTTTTGAAAAAAACGCTGATGGTACTCCCAAAGAGGAGCATAATTATGCAGAGTTTCAATTACTACACCAGCTTACAAACATACAGATAGAAGATGAGGCAACTGTATGCTTTGTCTTTCGCGAGAATCCTGTATCCTGTTACATAATAAATACTCGTCCGGTATATCCGGAGATTCACACTCCCTTTACAGGGAAAATCTTTTGGCGTGGTCCGCCTCATTTCTTCCTATAATTTCTAAAAAACGTCAAATGTTTTTTCAGAAAGGTTAAACATTTACACAAAATACTCGGAAGTTTTTTTAAACACTTTAAATCCTTATATCAATATCTCTTTTAATCTGATTCGAATCACAATCAGAAAGGATATTATATGGGTATAAACTTATTATTAAATAGAAAAAGAAAGATAAATGAATAAAGTTTTAACTATTCTAATATGTTCTTGTTGTGCCTTCACTCCTGCATTTGCTAATGAATTCAGCACAACAGATACAGATCCGATATCAATGAACATGAATCCAACCGATGCCAATATATTCGGTCATGTCATTGACAAAAAAACAGGAGAACATTTACCCGGTGTTACCATATTACTAAAAGGGACTACACTGGGTACAACCACAGACGATTCAGGTCACTATATGTTAAAGAATCTTCCTGAAGGAGAATTCACAGTCGAAGTTTCATATATCGGTTATAAAACCATTTCCAAGAAAGTAAAATCGAAAAAAGGTAAAACATTAGAACTTAACTTCGAAGTGGTTGAAGATATGATTTCACTGGAAGGTGTTGTCGTTTCAGCCAATCGTAACGAAACAAAACGCCGTCTGGCTCCTACTTTAGTCAAAGTATTAAGTCCTACCGTTTTTGAAGAGACAAACTCTGCAACCTTGGCACAAGGTCTGGTATTCCAGCCAGGTGTTCGTGTAGAGAACGACTGTCAGAACTGCGGTTATTCACAGGTCCGTATTAATGGTATGGAAGGAAAATATACTCAGATTCTAATTGACTCTCGTCCAATCTTCTCAGCATTGGCAGGTGTTTACGGCTTGGAACAAATTCCGGCAAACATGATTGAACGAGTTGAAGTTATCCGTGGTGGAGGATCAGCACTTTTCGGTTCATCCGCTATCGCTGGTACAATCAACATCATCACAAAAGAGCCAATTAGAAATTCAGGAAACTTCTCACACACCATAACAAATTTCGATGGTTCCGGTGCATACGAAAACAATACGACTCTAAACCTTTCATGGGTTTCATCAGACAATAAAATGGGTGCTTACATCTATGGACAGAATAGATATCGTTCAGCATGGGATTCAAATGGTGATGGTTTCTCTGAATTACCAAAATTAAAAAATCAGACTATCGGTTTCAACGGATACTATAAGACAAGTGCTTATTCCAAATTAAATCTGGAATATCACCACATGGAAGAATTTCGTCGTGGAGGTAATGCCCAGAAACTTGCTCCACATATTGCAGAAGACGAGAACCTGAATGGTACCGGCAAACCGGGATTGGTTGAACAATTGCAGCATTCCATTAATACAGGAAGTATCAAGTTCAATGTATTCAGCCCTAACCAGAAACATAACCTGAGTGTCTATGCTTCCGGTCAGCATGTTCACCGTGACAGTTACTACAGTGCCTATGGCCGTACAACTGATTTCACAGGTGTGATGGGTGCTCAATATATCTACAGCTTTGAGAAGTGTCTATTCATGCCTGCCGATTTGACTGGAGGTATCGAATTCAGCCATGACGATCTTGATGACCGCTCCACAGATATCCAGAAATATAGAGACGCTGCTTTGGAAGAAGATCCGAACGCTACGGGTGATCGTTTGCAGGAATTAATCAACAAATATACTCCTGCCCCATTACATCAGATCATTAATATATGGAGTGCATATGCACAGAACGAGTGGAAAAATGATAAATGGAGTTTCTTGATTGGTGGTCGTGTAGATAAAAACAGCATCATGGATAAAGCAATCTTCAGTCCGCGTGCAAACATCCGTTTCAATCCTACTGAAGACATTAATATCCGAATGAGTTATGCTGAAGGTTTCCGTGCACCACAGGCTTTCGATGAAGACTTACATATCAGTAATGTTGGAGGTAATAGAGTATCAATCAAACGTGCAGATAATCTGAAAGAAGAACGTTCCCGCAGTATTAACGGATCTGTCGACTGGTATACTCACTTCGGAGATTTCCAGGCAAATGTTTTGGTAGAAGGTTTCTATACTAAATTAAGTGATCCGTTTGTTCTTTCTGCTCCTGTTGAAACCGAAAACGGCTCTCTGGTTCAGACTCGTAATAATGGAGATGGAGCAAAAGTATATGGTTCAACGATTGAAGGTAAAATTGCATGGCAGAACAAAATTCAGTTCCAGGCAGGTATCACTATTCAGCGTAGTAAATATGACAAGCCTACCGAATGGAGTGCTGACGAAGAACATCTGACTGAAGAAGAACGAAAATTTGATAGAATTCTGCGTACTCCTGATTTATACGGATATTTCACTGCATCATACTCTCCTATCAAGCCACTTACTATTGCCTTGAATGGAAATTATACAGGAAGAATGTATGTTCCACACCTGATGTCTGAAGTTGATGGTTCATCCGATGTTTTAGTAAAAGCTCCAGACTTCTTTGAACTGGGCGCGAAAGTAAGTTATGACTTCAAGTTAACTCCAGGTGTTACTTTGCAAATCAACGCAGGTGTACAAAACATGTTTAACTCTTATCAGAACGACTTCGACCTAGGTGCGACACGTGATTCAGGTTACGTTTATGGTCCGGGGTCACCAAGAACATATTATGCCGGAGCTAAATTCAGCTTCTAATCTCAAATAACAGATCAATCAGTATCGATTGATTTAAAATAAAGAATCATCTATCAACCGACTCTTTTCCAGTCTACTGATAGATGATTTTTTTTACTATCCGACCAAGGTTCAGAAAACAAAAAAGCTGCCTGATTAATAATAAACAGACAGCTTTGATATAAAACTTAAATCAGTAGAATATATTATTCCAAACCTTCGCTTTTCAAACTTTCAATCCAATTGCTGATACGATCTGCAGTTTTATCGTCTTCGTTAACTTCATCTAAAGCCAAACCAACGAATCTGCCATCAACAACAGAAGTTGAATCATCATAAGTATAATCAGAAGCATCAACGCTACCGATAAACTTACAACCTGTTCCTTCAAGACCCTGATAAATAGTACCCATTGCATCGCAATAAGTATCGCTGAATGATGAAGAATCACCACAACCGAACAAAGCAACTAATTTATTTGATAAATCCAAATTCTGGATTTTTGGAAGGAAATCATACCAATCATCCTGCAAATCACCAGCACCCCAAGTTGAACTACCTAACAATAATACTTCATAAGCGTTCAAATCTTCTGCAGAAGCCTGACTTACTTCGTGAACATCAGCAGAATCAACGCCTAAACTTTCAGCTATTTGATTTGCAATACCTTCGGTCGTACCTGTAGACGAACCATAAAAAATTCCTATAGTTTTCATGCTATATAATGTTATATTAATAAATTCGGTAACAAAATTCCGTTTTTTAAAAGAGGCAATCAATACCTACTTTAGTGTATTTTAGGTCCATTATATACCTCATAAAGGGGATAAGTAATTTTTTTCAATCCTGCATAAATAAAGTAATGTTATTCAATATTATTTATCATTATATGATACATACATCAATAATACTTATATAAGATACAGGGGAAAGAGTCATTTTTCAGTTAAACTTTTTATACTCTCGATTATTATTCCTATTTTTGCAAGTCTTATATTTATAGACAAGAATTGCTGAAAACACAAACAATTCATTCTTGAAAGAGTACAAAGAAAAATTTAAATAATAATGAACATATCTTACAATTGGCTTAAAGAATATCTTGATTTTGATTTAAAGCCAGAAGAAGTATCAGCAGCACTAACCTCTATCGGGTTGGAAACAGGTGGAGTTGAAGAAGTACAAACCATTAAAGGTGGATTGGAAGGACTGGTTATAGGCGAAGTCTTAACATGCGAAGCTCATCCAAACTCAGATCACTTGCATATTACAACCGTTAACGTTGGTAGTGGCGAACCTTTACAAATCGTTTGTGGAGCACCAAACGTTGCAGCAGGACAAAAAGTTGTTGTAGCCGTAAACGGAACAAAACTTTATGATGGTGATGAAGTTTTCACTATCAAACGTTCAAAATTAAGAGGTGTCGAATCAAATGGTATGATTTGTGCCGAAGATGAAATTGGTGTCGGTACTGATCACGCCGGTATAATCGTATTACCAGAAGATACAGTTGTTGGTACACTTGCAAAAGATTACTATAATGTAAAGAGCGACTATGTTCTTGAAGTAGATATCACACCAAACCGTGTTGATGCAACTTCTCATTTTGGTGTTGCTCGTGATTTGGCAGCATATCTGAAAAGACATGGCAAACCTGCAGAATTAAAACGTCCTTCTGTTGAAGCATTCAAAATAGATGATCCTACTCCTGCTATCAATGTTGAAGTAGAAAATAAAGAAGCCTGCCTGCGTTATTCAGGTGTAACTATAAAAGGTGTAACTGTAAAAGAAAGTCCTGAATGGTTACAAGATAAATTGCGCACAATTGGTTTACGTCCTATTAATAATGTAGTCGATATAACCAACTACATCCTTCACGGAATGGGTCAGCCACTACATTCTTTTGATGCTAACAAAATCAAAGGAGGCAAAGTTATTGTCAAGTCAGCAACCGAAGGTGAAAAATTCGTCACTCTGGATGGAGTTGAACGTACATTAAACGCTCGTGACCTGATGATCTGTAATACCGAAGAACCTATGTGTATTGCAGGTGTATTTGGAGGTTTGGATTCAGGCGTAACAGAAGAAACAACAGATGTATTCCTTGAATCAGCAACATTCCATCCAACCTGGATCCGTAAGACAGCTCGCCGTTTCGGTCTGAACACAGATGCTTCTTTCCGTTACGAACGTGGTTTGGATCCTAATGCGACACTTTATATATTAAAATATGCCGCTTTACTGATCAAAGAATTAGCAGGTGGAACAATTACTGGAGAAGTTCAAGATTTCTATCCAAAAGTATTCGAACCTTATAAGGTAGACATTACATACAACAAGATCAATTCTTTAATTGGTAAAGAAATTCCAGCAGACATTGTAAAGAATATCCTTTCCAGTCTTGAAATAAAGATCACTTCCGAAACAGAAGAAGGTTTAAGTCTTGAAGTACCTGTATATCGTATCGATGTCCAGCGTGATGTTGACGTTATTGAAGATATCCTTCGTATATATGGATATAATAATGTAGAATTCAGCGATCATGTTAAATCAAATTTGAGCTATCAGACACCGACAGACTATAGCTATAAGATGCAGAATTTGATTTCAGAACAACTTTGCGGTTGTGGATTTAACGAAATTTTAAACAACTCACTTACTCGTTCTGCTTATTACAATGATCTGACAACATATCCTGTTGATCATTGTGTTATGGTTATGAATCCATTAAGTGCAGATTTGAACTGTATGCGTCAGTCTTTATTGTTTGCAGGTTTGGAAAGTGTTGAACACAATATCAAAAGAAAGAATGGCAACATTCGTTTCTACGAATTTGGTAACTGCTACGATTACAATAAAGAAAATAAAAAAGAAGATCAGTCTCTGGGCGAATTCAGCGAAGATTATCGTTTGGCATTATGGCTATGCGGAAATCGTGTAGAAAACAGCTGGATACACCCTAATGAAAAGACTTCTGTTTACGAATTGAAAGCTTATATTGAAAATATCCTTGTTCGTTTAGGTATCAATTTAAAGAAAGTTATCTTCGGAAATCTAACTAATGACATCTATGATGCAGGATTAAGTATTACAACTCAATCCGGTAAAGAATTAGGAACATTAGGTATTGTCAGCCGTAAAATCTGTAAAGCAATGGATATTGATACAGAAGTTTACTATGCAGAATTGTCTTGGAAACATTTAATGAAAGAAACCAAGAAGAACAAAGTTACATTTACTGAAATATCTAAATTCCCTGCAGTTAAACGAGATTTAGCTTTATTAATAGACAAATCTGTTAAATTTGCAGAAATTCAAAAAATCGCTTCTGAAAGTGATCGTAAATTATTAAAAGAAGTAACATTGTTCGACGTTTACGAAGGAAAGAATCTTCCTGCTGGTAAAAAGTCATATGCTGTAAGTTTCTATATCCAAGATGAGACAAAGACATTGAACGATAAGCAGATTGATGCCATCATGAAGAAAATTCAGAAGAATTTGGAACAAAAACTTGGTGCACAATTACGATAAGTAAAAACGAGAATCTAAAAACAAATAAAATAATAACAAATTAAAAACATATTATGGGAAGAGCGTTCGAGTTCCGTAAAGCAAGAAAATTTAAACGTTGGGGAAACATGGCCCGCGTGTTTACTAAATTGGGTAAAGAAATCACTATCTGTGTTAAAGCTGGTGGTCCGGAACCTGAGAACAATCCACGTTTGCGTGTTTTGATGCAGACTGCAAAGAAAGAAAACATGCCGAAGGAAAATGTGGAAAGAGCTATCAAACGTGCCGTTTCTAAAGACTTTACTGATTACAAGGAAATGAATTATGAAGGTTACGGTCCTTTCGGTATTGCTATCTTCGTTGAAACAGCAACTGATAACACTACTAGAACTGTAGCAAACGTTCGTAGTTACTTCAACAAATTAGGAGGTTCTCTTGGAACAACAGGTAGTCTGGAATTTATGTTTGCTCATAAATGTGTATTCCATATTACAAAACCTGAAAACATTTCCTTAGACGATCTTGAATTGGAATTGATCGATTTCGGAGTTGATGAATTGGATGTTGACGAAGAAAGCAATGAAGTTATCCTTTACGGTGAATTTTCTCAAAATTCGGCTATCCAGAAATATTTGGAAGAAAATGGTTACGAGATTACAACTAGTGAGTTTGTTCGTATACCTAACGATCTGAAAGAAGTTACTCCTGAACAGCGTGAAACAATCGAAAAATTGATTGAAAAGCTTGAAGAGGATGAAGATGTTCAGAATGTTTTCCACAATATGAAGGAAGATGACAATGAAGAGGATGAAGAATAATTAAACTTTATCTTTTATACTCTATATGGTTATGCAGTTAAAAATCAATATTTTTAACTGCATAATATTTATAATACCATTTAATAAAACACAATAACTTAAATTAAATCAAGTCTACCATTGAAAATAGAAGATATATGTACGACTTTCTTTTCTTAATATTAATAACAACCATATAAAATCTAATCACATTCCTTGTCTGGTCAGATGGCCGGAACAAATTAAACCTCATAAAGTAAAACAAACGATTTGTCTGTCGGACTTCATGGCAACATTTGCTAGTCTGACTAATTATAAATTGTTAGATAACGAAGCCGAAGATAGTTACAATATCTTGCCATTATTGACAAATGAAGTAGAGCCAGAAGTTATACGTGAGGCTATTGTTCATCATTCTGGAAGTGGATATTTTGCTATCCGTAAGGGAAACTGGAAATTACTACTTGCTAATCATTCCGGAGGTTGGAGTGAACCTAATATACAACATCCTCTTAAAGGACCTTATCAGTTATTTGATCTGGATAAAGATCCTGAAGAAACGACAAATCTTTATAAATCGAATCCAAAGAAGGTTGAGGAACTTCGCCAATTAATGATCAAATATCTAAATGATGGTAGAAGTACCAAAGGTAAACCACAGAAAAATGAAGAAATAGATTTAAATAATTATTATTTAAAGAAATATGTAAAAACGACCAAGTGGCATCAATTATCACCTTGGTATGAATAATAT
>JAHHQS010000152.1 GCA_020026285.1 Parabacteroides sp.
ATGTCATTGCTACTGCCAATAATGCGGATGCTTTGCCACCTGAACTCAAACGTAAAGGACGATTTGACGAGATTTTCTGTGTTAATCTACCAAGTAAAGAAGAATGTAAGGCTATTTTTGAAGTCCATTTAAATAGTGGTATCAGAAAAGAACTCTATCAGGGAGTAACATTGTCAGATGCGCTACTTTCGCATGTTGTAACAAAAGGCTTCAATGGAGCAGACATTGCTTCTGTAGTTAACGAAGCAATAGAAGAACTTTATATTCAGAAAAAATCTAACGACAGCTTAGGTAATTTATTATATTCTGTCGCTCAAAACACGGTGTGTATCAAAGAATCATGCAGTAAACAAATAAAATCAATGGAGCAGACGTTCAAGGAAAATGCTTTTATTGATGCTTCAACCGGGAAAAAATCAAAATATTAATCATGTATATACACGAAAAGGAAAATCAACTATTCCATCAATGGGAAGAACATGTAAAAGAACGTATAGATAGTAAAACCGTAGATGAATTGTTTTGCTACGATGGCTTGCATTACACTGGAGTGCCAGATAAATCATCTGGCTATTGGTTGATGCAACGTGATTATCGTGAAGAAGAACTTTGGGAAAAATCTTTCATCAATCCTGTTTTTCTTACAAAAGACCATAATCTGAATGGTGATGACGAGGGAGTAGATATTCGCACAGAAACAGGAATGAACAATGATACGGACGATGTCTACCATGCTTTCTATGGGCGATACCTCCAATTGTTATATGGTTTAGGTCATATCGACCCTCATACATATGATTGTCCTTCTTTTGAGGAAGCAGCACGAAAAGAAAATTACTTAAGTTATTTTCATCATGATGCCGCGGTGGTACGCATAAATGTAAAAAAAATTGCTGGACATGAAAGCTGTCCACATCAGCTATTACAGGAACATGTTCAGCTTGATCAGGATTATATACGTCAGCAGTTAAGACTGTATCATCCAAATGTGATTATTTGTTGTGATGGTTCCTCTTTTAATCCTAACCAAAGAGAGGTGGTAACGAATCCGATAATGGAAATGCTCTTCCATTTTTATCCAGATCTTAAAGCGTATCACTATCCTGAAGATGAATATAATTTCATATATTACTCACAGGCTGAAAAGTTAATCGTAATACATGAATGGCATCCTAGTACAAGATCGGTAAGTTACCATGACTACTATCTTGCTATTCCGCAGCTCTGTAAGTTTTTAAAGCAACACCCATACATACTTAAACGAGTATAAAAGATAGAATCCGTTGGTAGAATGTCATAAAAATTCTTTTACCAACGGATGTAAATTCTGATATAAAGAGGTGTTGTATCGTTAACGCATAACAAATTGAAGTTGATTTTTTTACTTTTTGTATACTTGCGTTTTATCAATTATATGATTTTTTTTGCTATAAAATCAAAATGTTGAGCTTTTCCGTATCCATATATAGAACAATCCTTGATTGGAAAAATAGTAGTATGATTTGTTCAATGTCTAAATTCACAAATCAGCATCGGATACTAATATGGATTGATAACAAACTATTGATTAATAATTGGCGGCTATTTAAAATTCAAAGGCAAGTTTCGCTACTAAAGAGTGGAAGAAAATACGTTCTGTAAACTCGTTTGGTGTACCATAATTCTGCTTGATATCACTACCTTGCATCAAATAACCCACACCAAGCTTCCAGGCTGTATTTCGACCTACGCCCCAACGGAATCCCACTGTAGGACTGAAATAAACACCGTCTTTGGGGATTACATCATCATAAGTAAGACCGAGGCAATAACCAATTCTCAAATTAGCAAATGGAGCAATAGTCTTCTGCATGAATGTAGCTTCAAAATCAGCAAAGAGGGGTAATGTAACTTGTTGTGTTACTTGCCAAACCTGAATACCCGTACCGATACCGGCTGACAACCAACGATTGAACTGATATCCGTTCACTAGCAGTACTTCCATACGGTTGTGCCCTGCATCACCTGCTCCAGCTGCAAATCCTAATTCAGCACTTCCTTTGTAACCCATCAATACAGGGCGTTCGCTATTATTTGAGTGCCCAAATGTGTGCATGGCGAAACAACAGGACATCATAAGTCCTAGAATTATTTGTTTTGTCATTCTCCTTTTCGTTTTTTTCTGCGCAAAGATAGACTATATTTTTTTTTCTGCGCAAAGATTACCCATATCAAATAATATACAATATTTTTATGAACGACCATCAAAAAGTTCTTTCGAGGTATTAAGGATACTAATGAATTTGTATAGAATGATCTTGAGATTTCTTATAAAGAAAGAATGACATTAAAGAGACATTTTTAGAATTTTCGTTTTTCTGACTCCTGTATTATTTATGCTGAAACTGTTGTATATAATATCGTTGCGATATAGAATGGTTTGTTGTAAATGTATGAACCAAACTTCAAATTGATAAAAAATAATCTACTTGCATTTCGGTGAAATGGAAGTTGTTTACATTGGCAGCAGTTTACGAACTGCACCTTCTGATTTTTATGTTCTTTCGTTTGAATAGAATACAAAGATGAAAATTTATATAATAACCGGATTTGACTGTTGTATTATATTTATTAGGTAAAAAAGGAAAAAATATTAGATTTTGTAATTTTTTTGTGATAAAAAGTAATGTTTTCTTTTGTTCTTATAAAAAACAATGTATATTTGCACTCATTAATAATTGAAATTTTAAATGAAACAAGAATTGCAACATATCATTTCTTTGGATATTATTATTATTCAGCTCTTGCAAAGGAGTCGGAAGTGAGATGGTGCGCAATTCTATGATATTATAAGAAATAAGGATTAAGCCTTTCTCGCTTCTTTGTGAGAAAGGCTTTTTTGTTGATAAACGATATAAGGAGAACTAATATGTCTGACAGGTTATTTATTTTTGACACAACACTTCGTGACGGTGAACAGGTTCCGGGTTGTCAATTAAATACGGTAGAGAAGATTCAAGTGGCAAGAGCTCTTGAAGGATTGGGAGTAGATGTTATTGAAGCAGGTTTCCCAATATCAAGTCCGGGTGATTTTAAGAGTGTAGTTGAAATATCCAAGGCCGTTACCTGGCCGACAATCTGTGCGTTGACTCGTGCGGTAGAAAAGGATATTGACGTGGCTGCCGAAGCTTTGAAGTTTGCCAAGAGAGGAAGGATCCATACTGGTATAGGAACTTCCGATTCTCATATAAAATATAAATTTAATTCTACTCGTGAGGAAATTATTGAAAGAGCTGTTGCTGCTACCAGGTATGCCCGTCGTTTTGTGGATGATGTGGAATTCTATTGCGAGGATGCCGGACGTACTGACAATGAATATCTGGCTCGTGTGGTAGAAGCCGTGATTAAAGCCGGAGCGACTGTTGTCAATATCCCCGACACAACAGGATATTGCATGCCCGATGAATATGGAGCTAAGATTAAATATCTGAAAGAGCATGTAGATGGTATTGAAAAAGCGGTTATCTCCACTCATTGTCATAATGATTTGGGAATGGCTACAGCCAACACGGTTCAGGGTGTATTGAATGGTGCTCGCCAGGTGGAGGTTACTATCAATGGTATCGGCGAAAGAGCCGGAAACACTTCATTGGAAGAGATTGCCATGATCTTCAAGAGTCATAAGGAATGTGGTATTGTCACTAATGTCAATACAACGAAGATTTATGGTATAAGCCGAATGGTTTCCAGTCTGATGAATATGCCTATACAGCCTAATAAAGCGATTGTAGGACGTAATGCTTTTGCTCATTCCTCAGGCATTCATCAGGATGGTGTGTTGAAAAATGTTCATACTTATGAGATAATCGATCCGAAAGATGTAGGAATTGACGATAATGAAATCGTACTGACAGCACGTAGCGGAAGAGCTGCCTTGAAACATCGATTGAATGAACTGGGAATCCATGTTACTGTAGAAAAACTGGATCAGGTATACGAAGATTTCCTGAAGCTTGCCGACAAGAAGAAAGAAATTACAGATGATGACGTTCTGGTTTTGGCTGGAGCAGACCGATCTCAGAATCATTGTATCAAGCTGGATTATCTGCAAGTTACCAGTGGAGTGGGGGTTCGCTCGGTTGCCAGTCTGGGACTGAATATCGCAGGAGAAAAATTCGAGGCGGCTTCATCAGGAAATGGACCGGTAGATGCGGCTATCAAGGCGTTGAAACAGATTATTCACCGACAGATGGTATTACGAGAATTTACTATTCAGGCAATCAGCAAGGGAAGTGATGACGTCGGAAAGGTTCACATGCAGGTGGAATACGATGGTCATATTTATTACGGATTTGGTGCGAATACCGATATTATTGCGGCTTCCATCGAGGCCTATATCGATGCTATAAATAAATTTGTGAAATGACAGAATATTTACTTTGATATTATTGACAAGACTGATTGTCTCTGTAATGATTAGTTGATCCTCAATAAATATCACCTTAAAAATACCTCTATGAATACATTATTTGATAAAATTTGGGATGCTCATGTGGTACAGCAGGTCGAAGACGGACCTGTCCAATTATATATTGACAGACTTTATTGTCATGAGGTGACAAGTCCTCAGGCTTTTCAGGGATTGCGTGACAGAGGTTTGAAATGTTTCCGTCCGGATCATATCTTCTGTATGCCCGATCATAATACACCTACGCATGATCAGGATAAGCCGATTGTTGACCCGGTATCAAAGAAGCAGGTCGACACGTTGGAAAAGAATGCCAATGATTTCGGACTGAATTATTTCGGAATGAAGAATCCGAAGAATGGTATTATCCATGTGGTAGGGCCGGAACGTGGACTGACGCTTCCGGGAATGACTATCGTTTGCGGTGATTCGCATACATCTACTCACGGAGCTGTGGGAGCTGTGGCCTTCGGCATCGGAACCAGTGAGGTGGAAATGGTAATGGCTTCGCAGTGCATCTTGCAGACTCGTCCGAAGACCATGCGTATCACGATTGATGGTAAACTGGGAAAAGGTGTCGTAGCCAAAGACGTGGCTCTTTATATGATGTCGAAAATGACAACAAGTGGTGCTACCGGATATTTCGTGGAATATGCCGGAGAGGCTATCCGCTGTCTGACTATGGAAGGTCGTCTGACTTTGTGTAATCTTTCTATTGAAATGGGTGCTCGTGGAGGAATGGTCGCTCCGGATGAAGTGACTTTCGAATATCTGAAAGGACGTGAATATGCTCCCAAGGGAGATGATTGGGATAAGGCCGTGGCTTATTGGAGAACTTTGAAGAGTGATGAGGATGCAGTGTTCGACAAGGAGGTTGCTTTTGATGCTGCCGATATTCAGCCGATGATTACTTATGGAACCAATCCGGGAATGGGTATGGCAGTAACGTCCTCTATCCCGACTACCGACGGTCTGGGAAAGGCCGAGAAAGCTTCGTTCGAGAAATCCATGAATTATATGGGATTCACTCCGGGAGAGAATCTTTTGGGCAAGCCGGTTGATTATGTCTTCCTGGGGGCTTGTACAAACGGTCGTATTGAGGATTTCCGTGCCTTTGCTTCGATGGTGAAAGGTAAGAGGAAAGCGGATAACATTATAGCCTGGCTGGTTCCGGGATCGTGGATGGTTGATAGACAGATACGTGAGGAAGGGCTGGATATTGTGTTGAAGGAAGCCGGATTTGAAATCCGTCAGCCGGGATGTTCAGCATGTCTTGCCATGAATGATGATAAGATTCCGGCCGGCAAATATTCTGTATCTACCAGTAATCGAAACTTTGAAGGTCGTCAGGGACCTGGTTCGCGAACTTTACTGGCTAGTCCGCTGACAGCTGCAGCCGCTGCCGTAACGGGAGTTATTACCGATCCGAGAACTCTTATGTAGTTTGATGAATTAACGAATCTTTTACCCATTAAGAAATTATGAAGCAGAAATTCAATATCATAAAAAGTACTTGTGTCCCTCTTCCTTTGGAGAATGTGGATACCGACCAGATCATACCGGCTCGCTTTCTGAAAGCAACCACACGTGAGGAGAAATTCTTCGGAGATAATTTGTTCAGAGACTGGCGATATCGTCCGGATGGTTCCTTGAATGAGGATTTTGTATTGAACGATCCGACCTATAGCGGACAGGTGCTGGTGGCTGGCAAAAACTTTGGTTCCGGTTCCAGTCGAGAACATGCTGCCTGGGCAATTGCCGGATATGGTTTCCGTGTTGTGGTGAGCAGTTTTTTTGCCGATATTCATAAGAACAATGAATTGAATAACTTTGTTCTTCCGGTAGTGGTAAGCGAGACTTTTCTGAAAGAATTGTTCGAATCGATCTTTGCAGATCCGAAGATGGAAGTGGAAGTGAATCTTCCGGAACAGACTATCACAAATACAGCTACTGGTAAAACCGAACATTTCGAAATCAATGCCTATAAGAAGCATTGCCTGATGAATGGTTTGGACGATGTGGACTTCCTTGTTGAAAACTGGGATAAAGTAGAAGAGTTTGAGTCTCGCAAAACTTATTGAGCGTAAAAATAGAAACAAAGAATACAAATAGATATGAACGAAGGATATCCTCGTATAGAAATAATGGACACAACGTTGCGCGACGGTGAACAGACCAGTGGCGTATCGTTTGTGGCGCATGAAAAATTGATGATTGCCCGATTGTTGCTTCAGGAGTTGAAGGTGGATCGGGTTGAGGTTGCTTCTGCCCGTGTTTCTGAAGGAGAGTTCGAAGCTGTCAAGATGATCTGTGCCTGGGCACGCAAGGTGGACCTGCTGTCGAGAGTGGAGGTGTTGGGGTTTGTTGATCAGACTGTTTCGGTCGATTGGATCAGTCGTGCTGGATGTCAGGTGATCAATCTGTTGTGCAAAGGTTCTGAAAAGCATTGCCATTGTCAGTTGAAGAAGACTTTGAATGAGCATCTGGCTGATATTCGCAATACCGTTTTATATGCGGTGGAGAAGGGACTGGATGTGAATGTTTATCTGGAAGACTGGAGTAACGGGATGCAGGATTCACCTGATTATGTGTTCGGGCTGATGGATGAACTGAAGACTTTGCCTATCAGGAGGTTTATGCTGCCTGATACTTTAGGTATACTGAATCCGCTTCAAGTGATTGAATATATGCGGAAGATGGTGAAGCGATACCCGAATGTCCATTTCGATTTTCATGCACACAATGATTATGATCTGGCGGTAAGTAATGTGCTGGCTGCCGTATTAAGTGGAGTAAAAGGTCTGCATACTACGATCAACGGATTAGGCGAGCGTGCAGGAAATGCTCCGTTGTCGAGTGTTCAGGCCATTTTGAAGGACCATTTTCATGCCCTTACCAATATCGACGAAAGCCGTCTGAACGAAGTCAGTCGTGTCGTGGAATCGTATTCCGGTATCTCTATTCCAGCTAACAAGCCGATTATCGGTGAGAATGTTTTCACGCAGGTGGCCGGTGTTCATGCCGATGGAGACAACAAGAACAATCTGTATTGTAATGATCTGTTACCCGAACGTTTCGGCCGCAAGCGCGAATATGCCTTGGGAAAAAACAGTGGAAAGGCTAATATCCGTAAGAATCTGGAGTCTTTGGGATTGGTTCTCGACGAGGCTGCCATGAACAAGGTGACGGAGCGTATCATCGAACTGGGCGACAAGAAGGAACTGGTCACTCAGGAGGATCTTCCGTATATCGTTTCGGATGTGCTGAAGCATGGAGTGGTGAGTGACAAGGTGAAATTGAAGAGTTACATTGTCAATCTGGCATACGGGCTGAAACCGATGGCGACGCTGCGTATCGAAATTAATGGAAAGGAATATGAAGAGAGTTCAAGTGGAGATGGTCAGTACGATGCCTTTGTGAGGGCCTTACGCAAGGTTTACAAGGAGACTTTGCAGCGGAAGTTCCCGATGTTGACGAACTATGCGGTGACTATTCCTCCAGGAGGACGCACCGATGCTTTTGTGCAGACCGTCATTACCTGGAGTTTCGAGGGTAAGGTGTTCCGTACAAGGGGCCTTGATGCCGACCAGACTGAGGCGGCAATCAAGGCTACTATCAAAATGTTGAATATTATTGAAGAATATAGACAGAACGGGCAAATTGTCAAAAGATAATTTACTCATTTTCTTCTGTAACGGGCGGCGTTGAGTCGTCCGTTTCTTTTTGCTCCCTTAAAGTTTTTCTCAGACGGACTAAAGCTCGTAGCTGGAAAATGTGTTCATTTACTATTTTTACAAAATTCTTGAAAGGATCTTCCCCAAAAACATCAATCAGGCTATTCACCAGTTCTACCAATTGCCGGTAAGCCATATCTGCATCCATTTTCGAGATCTGAACAACACCTTTCTGGATTTTATCTTTAATATTAGAACGGTTCTGATAATTTATGTCAAATTCATCCACTTCCTCTCTGAAATGTTCTATCCATGGTTTTAAATGAAGAAATTCCAGATCCTCGGCAGGAATCATTTCCAGCTCATCAATCAGGTTATGCATGTTACCCCCTTTTTCAGTGATGGACAGATCTCTCAGCTCGCCGTACTTGTCGAATATATTGCAGACTTTTTCTGCTTTTTGGGCGATGGACGGATCTGGATGCCGAAGCATCACTCGGATATAACTCTGAGCATCTCGCCATGCGTCAGACTTTTTCTTGTCTAGTTGTTCGACAATGCGATTTTGTAGGGAATCATCCTTTTCACTAATTACCTGATTGAACTCTTCCAATCGTTCACTGAACTCTTGTAGAGCATTTGTCAATGGAACAACAATTTCTTCAGGTAGATTTTTACTCTTCTCTGTATCACTTACAGGGAGTTCTTTGAATGCAACTTCTTTCACGTATTTTAGGAAACGTAAATCTTCCAGAGTGTATACTCGGCTGGATGGAAATTGTTCAATTTTTTTCATAGTTCTAAATTTTAGATGTTAATAAACTTGAAATCAATTAATTATGTGCCCAATATAGTTGAAAATGGAAAGAAAAACAAAAATAAAGTGTTAAAAGTAGGTTACAATAGTTCTAAATAAAAATATTTGTATCTCTTGTAGGTATAC
>JAHHQS010000153.1 GCA_020026285.1 Parabacteroides sp.
CTATCAGATAGATTAAAAGTTCAATAAATCTGTCAGATAGAAAATCTTTTAAAGAGGTAAAATAATTGAATCTTTCAAATATCATTTCGTAGTCACTTCTTTTCTCGTTGTAATGGATGTTGTATCTTTACCAGGAAATTTAGAAATTACTCTTTGTTGGTTATAACATTATTCAGAGAACAAAATTAGCAGATGAATAGAAATCAAATAATTATAGCTTTAGGCTCTAATGAGAATGCTGAGCAGAATGTGTTTTTAGCTTCAAATGCTTTAGAAGTATTATTGCCGGATGTTTATTGGGCGGAACCAGAATTTACAACACCTGAGGATTGTTGTAATTCAGCATTATTCTTTAATCGTGTAGGGATTGCTTTCACATATATGAATATAGAAGAGCTAACGAAACATTTTAAGTTGATAGAAGTTTCGTTAGGTCGAACTCCAGAGCGTTCTCGTGAGGGATTTATTCCTATTGACATCGATTTGCTTAAATGGAATGAAACGATCTTGAAACCGAATGATTTGAAGCGTGACTATGTTCTAAAAGGAATAAAACAAATTCGTAATTTATCAGAATAGTACTGAGTGTTTCCGTAGCTGGTTGCACAAATATCCTATTTTGTAGAATGCAAACAAGTGTATAGAGGGATGTTTGCCTGTTAGATTTCTAACAAGAAGAGGTTTTGTTATCTGAAAGCATAGGTTAATAATTGAACTTAAATGCATCTTTTCTATCTTTTCATACCATTGTAACAGTCTGATGTGATTTTTCATTTTTTCCTTATGACAAATTAGGTTTTGGATAGATATTCTAATTTTATAAAGATAATCTTCGGCCTTATCAGTTGTCTGATGGTAGACTGGATTGTCTATATGGATAATAGGAATGGATGCTTGCTTTAGAAGAACACCAAACCAGGCATCTTCATAACCAAAATGCATTTTATCATCAAATCTGATTGATTTAAAGATTTCTTTAGAGGCAAGAAAGCACATGCTGATGAATTTGTCGTAAGGAGATTTATTCCTTTCGTTTGCATTGCTTTCTTCTACTTTTATTCCATAAATGTATCGTAAATAACACATTTGTGGATTTTCTCTTCTTTCGTACGCAAGTCCGCCACAGACAATACCATTCTTTAGTCTCTTTTCCAGATAGTTTTTTAGAAAAGTTTTGTTTGATGGCATCGTATCTGAATCCATAAATAACAGATAGTCGTATTTTGCTTGATCAGCTAGAAAATTACGGATTTTGGCCGGTCCTATATTTTCTTTTAAAAGAATATAATGACAATGTTCCAATGAATTGATAGCCATATTGGCCTCCTTTATGTCATTCGTGGAACCATCATCCACGATTAATATTTCGAATGGAACCTGAAGATCTGACGCTTGATTATACATCTCTTGAACAAGAGGTACACAAATCTTATTATATGTAGGAATCAGGATTGAAATCATTTCTAGTCATATTAGAGATTAAGGAAAATTTCCATGAATTGTTCAGCCTGTCCTTTACGTGAGAAACGTTTGATTTCGTCATGATCAGGAGATGTTGAGGTATAACCTTGTTCTTTCCATTGTAGATAATAATGACGGATGAATTCTGCCGTCTCTTCCGGTGTCTGAGCTGCCAATCCGGAATGAGTTCGTTCTATATTCTCTTTTAAATAACTTTCATCCGAAGGTATACATAAAATTGGCTTATCGACTGCTAAGGATTCAAAGAATTTAGTTGTCATGATTCCTTTAGGAGCATTTTTCCCACTTTTCCCTGTCAATAATAATAGAATACCACTTTCATTTAACACATTTGGAATTTCAGATGCAGGGACATATTTCTTAAAAGACATATATCCGCTGACTTGAAACTTTTCAGCCATTTCTTTCAACAATACTTCTGATTGTGGATCCACATACCAGTTTACTGTTACTTCTTCTGAAGAAAGTCCGGAAAGTTTTAATCCTTTGAATAGGAGTTCAGGATTACGCATAGCCAGACTCAAAATTCTTCCAGTATAAGTAATTGTAAATTTCTTATTCGGCTTATGGTTCGGAAAGAACATTTCAGGATCGTATCCATTATAAATTAAGGAAACATTAGCATTATAATGTTTCAGCTGTTCCTCATGCCATGGTGAAACTGTTGTTACATGATTTGCCGCACGAAGTACTTTGTTTCTGTCTTTGAGTAGTTTCCAACGGAAGATCTTCGTGATTAATTTATCCAGACAAGGAATCGTTTTGAATTTATGTGAAAGATATTCATTTCCTGAATACTGTTCAATAATGTCTCGTAAGTCTACAATCAATGGAAGATTATTATTATGGGCGACTTTATATGCTGCAAGTAAAGGATAAGTTCTGAACGAACTGCAAAGAATTAAATCAAATGGATGATCTTTACATCGTTTGTTCGCAATCTTAGCCATCTTCAGATCTTTGTAGGCAAAAAGAAAATCGAATAATAAGGTGAAAATCCACTGAAGTTTACGAAGATACTTATTCTTTGCTGTATAATAGTTTACGAATGTCACCGGACATTTACCTGCTAGGAAAGAAAATGTTTGATCTTCAATGGATTCTGCTATAACTTCTACATCCCAGCCTGCCTGTTTCAGATATTTACATAGATATCCCATTCTCGGACCAAAGGCCGGTGGAAATAAATCACAGAGAATAAGTACTTTTTTCATAATAATTCCAATATCTTTTGAGCTGTATCTCCATTTCCATATTCATCAATAGGATAACATTTGGAATCCTGTTCAATACATTGAAGAATGCTGTCAGTCTTGTATCCGGCTAATTGATTCCATCCGGATGAAATAGTTTCTGTCCATTCTGTTTCTTCTCGTAAAGTAATACAAGGTGTCTGATGAAAATATGCTTCTTTCTGAATGCCTCCTGAATCTGTCAGAATAGTTAATGCTTTCTTTTCTAGCATAACCATATCCAGAAATCCTAAAGGTTCAGTAAATATGATATTTGAATTGGAACGGCATTTCTCCATCAAATTATATTTTTCCAAATATTGCTTTGTCCGAGGGTGAAGAGGTAAGACTAAAGGATTTTTATTGGTAGCAATTTGTTGTAATGCTTCAACAATCTGAGTTAATCTCTCCTTTGAGTCTGTATTCTCCGCTCTATGGACAGTACAAAGCCGGAAAGATTTTTCCTTGAGATGGAGTCTGGACATGATGTCAGATTCTTTTTCTGCCTTATCGCTGAAAAGGATAGCAGCATCATACATTATATCTCCAACATGATAGACACCATCTACTATATTTTCTTTTTTCAAATGCTGAATAGCTGTTTTAGTCGGACAACACAAAAGAGAGGATACATGGTCGGTCAGAATTCTGTTTATCTCTTCTGGCATAGCCTTGTTAAAGCTGCGTAGTCCTGCTTCAATATGAACGACAGGAATATGAATCTTACTGGCGGCAAGAGCGCCGGCTAGGGTGGAATTTGTATCTCCGTAGACAACCACGTAATCCGGACGATTCTCTAATAGAATCTTTTCTATTTCGATCAGCATTTGTCCGGTCATGGCTCCATGAGATGAATTTCCACAATGCAATTGCCATGTCGGTTTAAGAATCCCCATTTCAGAAAAGAAGATTCTACTCATATTTTCGTCGTAATGCTGTCCGGTATGAATCAGACGTTCCTTGATTGTTTCACCTCCGTTTTGATTATGTAGGGCTATAGCTCTACTGAGCATAGCTGCTTTAACAAATTGCGGACGAGCTCCTACTATCGTAATAATCTGTTTCATTATTCTATCAATTCTTTTAATAAATGAGAATATAGTCGTTTATGGTAACTCTCTTTTTTCAAATCAGAGAAAGAGGTATTATGCCACAACCACACAATTTCTCCTCCATGAAGTTTTATCTTATTTAAAATGTCAAGACAGTATTCGGTTGCCTCTTTTTCTGTCAGTCCCATGTATTTGGCTTCATCCAATGTACAATCCATAATGGAAAGAGGATGAAGGGTTAGAGAAGAAACCTGACGAGTGATCGGATTGATCCATTTAGTCGATCTGCAAGTACCTAGTCGGAAACCACAGACATCTGCATAACCCATCGTGAAGTCATCTGTAATACCTGCTTTGATAAGCATTCTTAAATCTTCCGGTTCACGAGCATTCAGATAATGATTACGATTCATATAGATGTCACCAACTTTCCAAAGATGTTCCAAGTTACTTTTTTCTGAGGATATTAATTCCGGATAGATACCTGCTTCATAACTGGCATGCAATCCAACCAGGACATTATTCTTCTTCATCAAACTTAAAAGACTGCGAACATCTTTTTCCCAAAAATGATAATGAGGTCTGTCATTTTTATGTCTACCTCCAGCTTTCAGGAACAAAAGAGTCTCACATTTATTTTTCAAGATTTCTTTAACCTTGTTTTCTTCTTTAAATATCCAGGGAAAAGTATAATAAGGATCTTTTAGTAACGAACCTTTAAAGTATTTTAATGCATTAAAGAATCCTATTCCTTTGAATGATTCCCGTAAAACATTTCTAGCACTTCTGCAAAAGAAAGGTTCGTCTACATCATGAGTAAGCCATATTTTTTGTATTTCCTGAGCCGGTTCCGGAATATGTATTCCTGTTTCTCTTAACCATTGGCGTAACAATTTACCGTATTCTTCAATAATTGGTCTGTTAATGAAACCAGCCTTGAACGGGATTGATTCTTTTCCCGGAAATCTGCCATGCTCATCACGGATACCTCGTTTCTGAATCTCTTCATATCTGCTTAATAAGAAGAAACTACTGGCAATAATATCGGCATGCACAAGCAATGTTTCGTCGTAATATTCAACGATTGGAGAACCAAATAATAAAGGAACTCCTTCTATTTCCTTTAAAGGAATTTGAGGAAGAGATTCTGGGGTTCCATAAACAGATGAGCTGAAAAAATCAGAGGGAATAATTACTACTTTATATTTGTTGAATAGATATTCGTCGGAAGTGTAGCCTATTAAACTGCTGTAAGCTCCAGATCTGTCAACACCTAATAAAAATCTGATTATGTAATTAATTGTTTCATTCATCTTTGAATCCGTTCCTTTATATAATATAACCCATTTTTAGGCTATATATTGTTAGTCATTCTTATTTATTAACCTCTTCTACAGAATGGGTATGGAATAGAGACGTTTTACTCAATCTGATACAGATTCTATTCCAGATGGAAAGAGAACCTTTGCTGATAGCGAAGTAAGGCTTTTGTTGGGCTCCGAATTCTCTGAAGAATCTTTCCACTCCAGGAAGCATAGAGCCTTCGAAATCAAAACTGTTAGTAAGAGGAGCTAATTCTCTGATGGCAGTCCACATAACAAAACTATGTGCTCCGGATGCTCGAACTTCCGGATCACCGCCACCTGCAATGTAATAAGCCGATTTCTTTTGCCAGACAACAAAAATAGCAGCATGTAATCGGCCATTTTCATCATATCCTCCCCAAATATCTCCCTCTTTTCTTGCTTGTGATGTTTCAATTAAGGCTCGTAATTCTTTTTCTCCTCTCGGATCTGATTTCTGTTGTCTTTGAAAAGAAAGAGATTGAACATGCAGGAAGTCTTCAATCGGTATATTCCTTTTGACTTTGATATGATGTTTCTTTTCTGCTTTTAGAATATTTCTGCGGATATTGGGACTCATGTTATCCCAGATAGTCTGCAAATTGAGTAAATCATTTAATATATAGGTATAACGAGTTGTCTGTTTGAATCCCGCCCAATAAAATGGTAACCAGTCTGTTATATTCCATGAGAAGTTCTGAAGAAAGTGAGGAATATTCTTTAAGGCATCAGCAAATTTACCTAAAATCATTTGTTGACGCGAGAGCTGACTGGTATATTTGGCATCTGTTGCTGACGGAGAAATCCAGGGGCCCATGGTTTGCGTGTAAACTGGCATGACAATCATTCCTTTCAATGGAAAATACAAAGGCATGGCTGCTTCAATATATCCGTTCTTGTCGTAGATTAAAAGTACATCCCAGTTATTTTTACCACAAACAATATCTAACCACCAATCTCTGGAGAAGATCGGAATAGAAACTTCGGTCTGGCATAATTGTCGATATTGTTCTTTGGGTGACATAGCTCTATATATTATAAAATGATTAATAAACACAATTAAGATGATGAACTTACGCTCATCATCTTAATTGATATGAAATGAAAAAGATCTTATCCTTTGATTGCTTCAAAGATCAGTTGCGCCAGTTCGTCGGCCAATTCAGGATTGTCCATAATACACTGTTTGGCAGCGTCACGACCTTGACCTAATTTTGAATCATTGTAGCTGTACCATGAACCACTCTTCTTGATAATATTATATTCGCTTCCTAAATCGATAATTTCTCCAGCGCGAGAAATTCCTTCACCAAACATAATATCAAATTCTGCTTTACGGAATGGAGGTGCCACTTTGTTTTTAACCACTTTGACTCTTACCTGATTACCCTTAACTTCGTCACCATCTTTCAACTGACCGATACGGCGAATATCCAAACGAACGGAAGCATAGAATTTCAAGGCATTACCACCTGTTGTCGTTTCTGGATTACCAAACATAACACCAATCTTGTCACGAAGCTGATTGATGAAAATACAAGTTGTATTTGTTTTGTTAATAGCTGCAGTAAGTTTTCTTAAAGCCTGTGACATTAATCTTGCCTGCAAGCCCATTTTGCTTTCACCCATGTCACCTTCCAATTCGGCTTTTGGAGTCAAAGCTGCAACAGAGTCAATAACAATGATGTCAACAGCCGAAGAACGGATTAATTGTTCTGCAATTTCAAGAGCTTGTTCACCACTATCAGGCTGAGAAATCCATAGATTTTCAACATCGACCCCCAATTTTTCAGCGTAAAAACGATCGAAAGCATGCTCTGCATCAATAAAAGCGGCAATACCACCGTTTTTCTGAGCTTCAGCAATGGCATGAATCGCCAATGTTGTCTTACCAGATGATTCCGGACCATAAATTTCTACAATACGTCCTTTGGGATAGCCTCCAACACCTAGTGCAGCATCCAATGCAATTGAACCAGTTGGAATTACTTCAATATTTTCAATACTTTCGTCGCCAAGTTTCATGATAGAGCCTTTACCATAGTTTTTCTCTATCTTTTCCATAGCTGCACGTAAAGCCTTTAGTTTGTCAGCGTTAACAGCAGGTTTTTCAGCTGACTTTTCTTCAAATAAGTTATCTTCTTTTGCCATAAATTTTTATTTATTCAGGATTTGATTTGCATGATCTTTAGTCTTAACTTCTTTCGGTCCCATGATACGTTCGATGATACCGTTTTCGTTAATGATGAAAGTGGTACGAAGCGTTCCCATATAAGTTCTTCCACACATTTTCTTTTCTGCCCATACACCGAATTCCTGTTGAAGGGACGTTTCTGTATCAGCAATAAGATTAAAAGGAAGGTTCTGTTTGCTGATGAATCCCAAGTGTGATTTTGCGCTATCTTTACTAACGCCTAAAACTTCGAATCCGGCAGCTTTTAATTCTTCGTATCCATCACGCAAACTGCATGCTTCTGCAGTACATCCAGATGTATTATCTTTTGGATAAAAGTATAGTGCCAATTTCTTGCCAGCAAAGTCACTCAGTTTTATTTCGTTACCATTCTGGTCTTTTCCCAATATTTCGGGAGCTTTGTCGCCAACTTGTAGTGCCATATTACTCTATTTTATAATTTGTTTTTTGTCTGCTTCTTTTATAAAGCATCAATGATAGATAACTTTATTTATCAGAGTTATCTGATTACAAATGTAAAGTAATAATTTTGAACAAAAAAGTGAAGATCGTTTTTTGTCAAAGATTACGAAAAAAGAAATATCTATGATAAATTATAGATAAGGTTTGAAGCCTAATTATCAGGCTCCCTTTGGAGTTTATCCGGGGAAATAAATCATTATAAATCCAGCATATAAACATTTTATAATCCATATACCAGGTATGTTGAATAGGTAGTTTTGCAATCCTTATTGAATTGTTTCACCAAGTTCGTAAGCCTGTTGAGGATATGAAGAAGTTTCAATATCATTTCGTTCGAAAACACCTGTCGCTAAAACTTTACCGGCATCTTCCCACTTAAGATATTTACAAAGTGCATTGTAATGAGCAACTAACGGATCCATTGCCCAGGATTCTTTATCTCCGCAAGTGGCTAACAGAACTGCTTTTTTCGGATTACTACGAAGAATATCGTTTATAGCAAAGAATCTGTCGATGACTTTTTTTAATTGAGCAGACATGCCAAAATAATATACAGGAGTTACAAAAACTACAACATCAGCATTTGTCAATTTGTCCCAAAGAAGAACCATATCGTCTTCCTGGATACATCTGTGGTCATGAGACTTGCAGTAATAGCATGCAAGGCAAGGTTGTGTAACTTGAAATATAGTATCAAAACGTGATACAGAGTGACCAGCCTTGGTTGCTCCTGCTATAAAACTATCAGCTAAAAGGGATGATGTTCCCTTTTTATGAGGACTTCCTGTTATTACAAGTATATTCATGTGTTTTTGTAGTTTTCTTTAAGATATTTGTCCGGTGTTTTATCGAACTTGCATTACAATATTCGTGAAATATTCATAGATATGCAACATTTTAATTTAAATTAAACAAATTGATTCGAATTTCAAAATGTCAAAATGTCAAACAGACTTCCCTGTATTCGTTTATATCCGGCAGAGGTACGGATTGGATAGTTCTATTCGATTCTCAATGAGTTGGAGTTTGTCAATATGACAGATGTTTTGTTTTTGTTGTGTACTTATGTATTTGTTTTTGGCGTGTTTTTATGGCTGAATAAATATTATTGATAGTATAAAATTGTATTTGGTGTCAAAAAGATAATTTTATATCATTCGTCTCTTACATCTTTTAAAATTCGAAAATCCTGGATAATGTGTGAAAAATCCTGAATGAAGAAGTGTTTGAAGAATAGTGACTTGTACGTAAAAAAGTTTACAGTTTATAAAAGTAAAACTTATGCGTAA
>JAHHQS010000154.1 GCA_020026285.1 Parabacteroides sp.
AAATCCCTTGAGCAGTAATGCTTGTACGGGTTCAAGTCCCGTCCGGAGCACAAAAAAGGCTTCTCAGATTCCTGAGAGGCCTTTTTTATGACTATTCTGATTTCTTGAAAGTAAATGGTATCGATGCTTCGAAGACCTTGACGGCTGCAGTCTTCACTTTGACTGTGATGATATGCTCCGACATATCCTGAGGTAAAGTCGTGAATTTCAAGGAACCGCACTCACTTGCCGGAGGAAGGAAGAAAAGAATATAGTCCTCCGGGACCATCTTGTCCAAAGATTTTTTGATCTGGACAATCTCATTCTTGTTCTTGTATCCGCTACGGACATAATCTTTGACACTTCCGTAAGTCAATTCGACCAGGTCATTCAAAGGCTCTCCTGCAGGATGAGCTGAATCGAAATCTTTATTGCTGTATACACTGATTTCGAGAATATCCGGATAGAATGAACCGATCTTTGGCCAATCCATTATCAAGCTGACATCTCTATTATACGAAAAGTCTCCATGCTCTTTGCAAACTTTTTCAAATACCTTTGAATTTGGCCCTTGATCCCTGAAATCAAGGATGACCCCATCTTCCGTATGAAACAGTATTTCATTTTCGGAGTCCTTAGGAACAGACAAACGAACTTCAGCAATCTCAGAATACCACTGTACGTAAGCCTTGGAGAAATAATCATAAGCTCTATCACAACCGGATAGCAAGATCATCGATAAGATGATGAAGAACATTTGTTTTTTCATGATAGAAAAATTTAATATCGATCAGGTGAATACACAATCAAACATTCTACTCCCAGTGTTTTAGCATACTATCCTATCCATTGATGATTCTATTGAACTCAATGTCTTGAATGGTTATCCGACACTCAGATTCCCCAGTATCTACAGAATTGCAATATTCATAAAAACGATGAATCTACTGTATAAAGATACAGAAAAATATCACTTATTGAATAATGAATCTAATAAATATCTCTCCTTTCTGTCCTCGTTCAAACGGTGCCGGCCCGGTCAAAAAATTAAAGATTAAAACACAAAAGCCTCGTTACAAATGCTTGTAACGAGGCTTTCTGTCTTTTATCCGACTTTCCTTGGAAATCTATGATTCCTTAAGGCATTTCCAACCCGTCGATATCAGTAGATATAGAGGAAGATATCTTTTAGATAATGTTCTCGTTCAATTTCTTTCGCCTTGCGAGATAATGTTCCTGGAGCGCCATAAACTCTATCCCAAGCACTACTATAGGTCAGCTCCCAAATACGCTTTTTCTTCTTTTCTATATTCTCTCTGCTTTGAACAGGATTTGCCCATCTATCCTTATTTCCATATAAAGACAAATCATTCATACAAGCCCTTGCCTGTTTGTCCTTTTTTAAACCAAATGAAGTAACATGTTCTTGTAAGATGAGATTCTGCACTACATATATTTCAAATACTAAATATCCTCCTGATGTTCTACCCCATAATACTGGGGCTCTCCTACAAAGCACACGTATTTTTTGCTCTTCCTTGAAAAAGTGAAATTCTTCCAATATCGCACAAAATTCATAAGACTGCAGGAACCACTCCCCTTCTTTTAATCTAGAAACATCGGTCTCTAAAATATTCTCTTCAGGCTCAGCATATATCGGACTCATTAGATAATCACATCCTATTGCCCATTTTACACTGACACTGTGAAAGTTTTGTCTCGATTTATCTATGGTAAAAGGTTTCTTATCGATCAACTTTCGCACATCAGTCACATTAGAAGAGTTTTCATGATATTCCCCGAGTGGTGCATCTTTGGATTCAAATATCCATTCACCTAATTCTCCATTACCTTCTTTAGACACTGGCTTCTGAGCCCATTCCTTCATATTTCTCAGACAATTTTCTGCTTCCTCTTTTGTAACTGTACGCATCCATGTAAAATAACCTTTTACTGTCTTATGGTTATAAAATGAGGAAGGATCTTTAAGGAAGGCATCTAGACTGCCACATACAGCAATGATTCTTTTTCTAGTAGCTTCATTCTTAAGAAGATTTTCAAGCCTTGTCAACCATCTCAAGTTCTTTGGGCGATTGTTACAACGATTAGTATCAATGTGATCTACAACATGAATGGGAGAAGGCTGATTACCATGGAATGCTGTTGCCACAACAATGTGAACACGAGCACCGGAAAACACCATATACCCATCAGATTACTTGTGTCCGAAACTCCATTTATCGTCATTAGGTCTGACTGGTTTTCCTTCCCGATGGTGACGCATTATCGCACCATTATCCCTTACTGAGTAATGCTCGCCTTTATACTCGCATTCTTTTTCTTCTGAATAGTCATTAACATCCACCATCATAATCCGACGCTATTAAGATTAGCCAAATGATACAGAAATTACAGTGACAATGTTCATTAGATTTCTTTAAATCTGTTTACGTTTGCTATTTATTTATGCCATGCCTAAAGTAATGCAATATGTGGCTTTGTCAGATACCGACCTTGCAATATAATAATACTTATTCAGTATTAAATGACTGGTTTTTCAAAAATAAAATCCCTAACAGAAAAACTTTAATGAGCTCCTTCTATTCAAAAAATCGCGTTTAAATAATCTTAATCGCATAATTCTAAAACGCGGGTAAATAATTGCATATCAATTACTTATAAACACACATAAACGACTAATGTGTTTTAAAGATAGATTAATCGCGTTTAACTAAATACCATTCTGATTTATTTCCCTTTGTGCTATTTTTTATTTTGCCACGTTTTCTTAGCTTCGTCAGTAAATTTTTTATTTTATTAATCTTCTGCTGTTCCGACAAAACATCCGGCAAAACTTTTAGTAACAATTCGTCTATTTCCTCACGTCTTAAAGACTTGTGGTCGATCAAAGATTGCATCAAAAGTTCCTCACAACCTTTGTCATCTAATCCTTTATGAATAGAATAAGCAACTTTCTGTCCTGTCTTTTGAGCAACATCTTTTGCAATATAAATATTTGGCTTCCTTCCCTCTATTAGATGATGCTTTCTTAGTATTTTAATTTCATCATCTAATAATGGCTTTCCTAATTGAACTCTATTCAACATTTCTATTTCCATCAGTGACAAATTTGTTGCTTTAGCCAAGATATTCGAATAATTCATATCAAGAATCTTTCCTTTTATAGTAACGGAAACACGATTGGATGATATATCGTAGTCAGGCAAAGGAAATAAGCGTTTACGTTGATAGTTATACATTTTACGAATACCGCTACCTATAGTATCAACCATTTTTAATCCAACCATTGCAGTTACAAGAAAAGTATTACGATAATATTCTTCAGGAGAATTGCTTTCTAGAACGTTTTTTATCGTTCCTGGAATAAATGACCCTTTATTGGAAAAGACTAACTGATCATCAGATTCCACTACATTAATTTGTCCACAAAGTGTATAATCCTGATGAGCAATTGCATTGTTCAAAGCCTCTCTTATTACATATGGTTCATATGTATCTATCTCCTCAGGGAATAATGTCTGATATTCAGGGTTAATGTATCTATATTTGAGATTTCGAATCTTTTTATAAACATCGTCAATTGCAAGAATAAATGGACATGAAAAAATCTGATAATCCCTTTCTACATTATTTTGATCCTTTAAGATCCATTTAATCTTAGCAACTGACGGAGAAATCAATGATTCACTCTCTTCTTTACCTAAAAGTAGAATAGCAGTATTGGTGATTTTGTTCTGTCTGGTAATTTTAGCTTTATTTAAAAATGTCGAATCATCCCAGGTAACTATTTCATCTGACAAAGACGCATGCGCATTCAGATACATTTCCCGAGCTTTAGATATTGCTATAGGATCCAAATCATCTAATGTGGCATTCGCTACAATTTCTGCACTCCAATCTTCAAACCTATTTTCTTTACGAATAGTTTCTATTTCTTCAATATTAAGGGCGACCAAAGACTCTCCGTCACGTCCATGATAATATCCCTTAAAATTCACAGGAATACCAATAGGAGCGGGTGGAATTTGACACATTACAACCCGATTCCCGTTGTAATTCAATTCATAGATTTCAACAAAAGTAAGACGCTCTGATGTCAAATCTGCAATGTATTTTTTTAAGTCATTACGACTAGCCACCGTAGACAGAAAATTAGTACCCAATATTTCATGTGACTTATCATCTACTCCGAAGACAAGCCAAGCACATTTTTCTTTATGTAAGTTCGCCTCATTACATAAAGCAGAAAAATATTGACCTATCTCCTTCTTATCGAAGCCATTTGTTGCCTTCTTAAATTCAACTGTTTCTGTTTCGACAGGTAGAAGAAGTAACTTTTCTAATATTTCTCGCAATTGTTTTTAGTCCATAGCCAATAAAATATTTTTATGAAGATAATAAATAAAATCTAATTTTACTTATCAACATACTTTAAGGACAAATAGAACATTAAAATCTTCCTTCAGAGATCTTAAAGCCTTAATTCGGATATGTACTGATTTTTTTTTACAAAATCTTCACAAAAAGGTTGTAGCACTACAACCATATTAAAGACATTTTACTTTTTTTGTTGAAAATAGAGAAGATGAGGTGTCTGACTCTGAAGAAAGCCGCCAATGCATGATGTACTCTGCAGCCTTTGTCTGAAAAAGGACAAGGACAGGAAGCACAAAAGCCTCGTTACGAGCATTTGTAACGAGGCTTTCTGTCTTTTATCCAACTTCCCTTGGAAATCTTAGCCAGACAAGTAATTTTAACCTTTTATCGATATTTCGATTCAATACCCATTCCAACATTTGTCGTGTTATGACGAATTATATGTAAATTTGGAAAATATGACGTTTTCGTCACGAAAAGCCAAGGTAATATCATGAAAGTCGACAAGAAGGAACTCAAAGAGCAGGAAATCCGCACTTTGTTCATTACTCCAGCCCTGGAAGGGAAAGGATGGGTTGTCGGTGCAAATATGCGAGAAGAGTATTATTTCACTGATGGACGTGTCCTTGTAATGGGGCATCAACATTCCGTTGCTGAAGGTAAGAAAGCAGACTATCTACTTTACCACAACCGTAAACCCATCGCAGTCGTTGAAGCCAAAGACAACAAACACGCTTTGGGAGCAGGTATGCAACAAGCTATTGACTATGCCTTGATTCTAGATATTCCATTTGCATATTCCAGCAATGGAGATAGTTTCCTGGAACATGATTTTACAACTGGAAAAGAAACTGAAATCGCTCAGGACAACTTTCCGACAGAGGAAGAACTTTATGCCAGATATCTTGCTTCCAAGAACTACACTCCAGAAGAACTGAGCATCATCGAAACGCCATACTACTATGACGCACATAGCCATGAACCTCGTTACTATCAGCGTATTGCAATCGATAGAACAGTAGAGGCAATCGCTAAGGGGCAACAGCGTGTTCTGATCGTCATGGCGACAGGTACAGGAAAGACATTTACGGCCTTTCAAATCATTCATAGGCTTCACCAAAGCGGAGCGAAGAAGAAGATCCTTTATCTGGCCGATCGCAACATTCTGATCGATCAGACCATGGTTCAGGACTTCAGACCTTTCAAGAAGTTCATGACCAAGATAAAATCTGTTGGAGAAGGGGAAGAGAAGATTGATTCCGCTTATGAAGTCTATATGGCTTTGTACCATCAGCTTGTCGGTAAAGAAGGACAACCGGACCCTTTCCAGGAAGTGCAGCCGAACTTTTTCGACCTGATCATTGTAGATGAGTGTCATAGAGGAAGTGCAAAGGATGATTCCGTATGGAGAAAAGTACTCGAATACTTCAATACTGCGACCCAGATTGGTATGACAGCGACTCCGAAGGCAGCAGAGGGAGCTAACAACCTCGACTATTTCGGAGAACCCGTCTATACCTATTCTCTTTTACAAGGTATCAATGATGGTTTCCTGGCTCCTTATAGGGTAACGGCAGACTTCATCAACATTGACCTTCAAGGCTGGACTCCTGATGAAGGAGAACGAGACCTATTCGATAAAGAAATAGAACAGAAGCTCTATCAGAGACAGAATATCGGACGGGATCTTGCGATAAAACTGAGAAGAGAAGTGGTAGCACGTAGAATCACCAGAATGCTCCATGACATCGGTCGCATGACCAAGACAATCGTTTTCTGCTCAGACATCGAGGAAGCCGCAGAAATGCGAACACTTCTAATCAATCTGAACGCAGACATGTGCAAGAAATCCCCGTATTACGTTACTCGTATCGTCGGCGAGGATACTGAAGGCAAGAAGCAGCTGGACAATTTCATCAGCGTTAACGAACCTTATCCTGTCATTGTCACAACCTCAGAATTGCTGTCAACCGGTGTCGACTGCAAAACTTGCGGTTTAATCGTGATTGATAAGGAGATCGGCTCCATGACTGAATTCAAACAGATCATAGGTCGAGGAACCCGACTCAGAAAAGACAAAGGTAAATGGCATCTGGAAATTCTGGACTTCCGTAATGCAACGGCAAAATTCAAGGATCCAGAGTTTGATGGTCCATCAGAGCCACCCATTGGCCCTGGCAGAGGTGGTGGAGGAAGGAGAAAAGGAGACCCTGTAGATCCTAAAGGACATGAGAAATATACGATTGCCGGTGAAAACATTCAGATTGCCCACGAGATAGTATCCGTCTTAGGAGAAGACGGTAAAACGATGAGAACTGAAAGTATTCAGTCTTTCGCAAAGACACAGTTTCTGAAACACTATCAGACCCTCAATGCTTTCATAAAAACATGGACAGAGGCCGAAAGGAAACAAGCGATAATGGATGAGCTGAAAGAATATTCCATCCTCATAGATGCTGTCAGAGAATCGAATCCGGCGCTCAAAGATGCAGATATCTTTGACGTAATCTGCCATGTTGCCTTCGACCAACCTCCTTTGACAAGAAAAGAAAGGGCTAACAATGTCAAGAAACGTAATTACTTCGGTAAGTATCAGGGGAAAGCGAAAGAAGTGTTAGAGGCACTCCTGGACAAATATGCAGAAAATGGAATATTAGACTTCGAGAAACCGAACATTCTTGAAATCCCACCATTCAACGAAATTGGAAAACCGACAAAAATCATAAAATTATTTGGAGGCATAGCCGGCTTTGATCAGGCTATACGTGAACTGGAATATCAGATATATAAATCAGCTTAGAAATGGCAGTCAACAACATCATAAAAAGAATACAAAAGATCATGCGTCAGGATGCCGGCATCAGCGGCGACGCGCAAAGAATCGAACAGATGACCTGGATGTTCTTCCTTAAGGTTTATGACACTCAAGAAGACACTTGGGAATATAAATCAAGCAGAGAAGGAAAGAAATTCCAATCCATTCTCCCTGAAGAACTGCGTTGGCGCAACTGGGCAGTGGACCACAAAGACGGAAAAGCTCTTACCGGTGACGCTTTGCTATCATTTGTCAATGAAAAACTATTCCCTTCCATCAAGGCGATTCAGATAGACAAGGAGACTCCTAGATATAAAAGCATCGTTCAAGAAACCTTTGCTGACTTGAACCAATACATGAAGAACGGTACCGCTCTTCGTCAAGTGATCAATATTGTCAATGAAATCGAATTTGACGATGCGGATGACCGTCACACCTTTGGAGATATCTATGAGGGGATCCTGAAAGATCTACAGTCAGCGGGAAATGCCGGTGAGTTCTACACTCCTCGTGCATTGACCGATTTCATTGTCATGATGCTGGATCCTAAGCTCGGAGAAACCTTTGGAGACTTCACCAGCGGTACGGGAGGCTTCCTTACATCTGCCTTGAATTATATGGCAAAGAGTGTCAAATCCGCTGAAGATGGAGAAAAACTCCAAAAAGCCGTTGTCGGCCAGGAGTGGAAACCACTTCCTTATCTTCTCAGCATCACGAATCTATTGCTTCATGATATCGAAGCTCCGAATATTACCAACTGTGATTCCTTAGGAACTAATCTCAGTGACTTCAAAGAATCAGACAAGGTCGATGTCATAGGTATGAACCCGCCCTACGGAGGTAGTACAGAAGATAGCGTCAAAAGCAATTTCCCCGTACAATACCGTTCCAGCGAGACAGCAGACCTGTTCATAGCACTTATCATGTACCGCCTGAAAGAAGGTGGAAGATGCGGTGTCATCATTCCAGACGGATTCCTTTTTGGAACAGATGGGGCGAAATTAGCATTGAAGGAAAGCCTTCTCAGAAAATTCAATCTGCATACCATCATCCGATTGCCAGGCTCAATCTTCTCTCCATATACTTCTATTGCAACCAATATCCTTTTCTTCAACAATGAAGCGGCAGAGGGATGTAAAGACGGCTTCAGAACTAAAGAAACCTGGTTCTATCGTTTAGATATGCCGGAAGGTTACAAGCATTTCTCCAAGACCAAGCCAATGAAACTTGAGCACACCAAACCCATTCAGGATTGGTGGAATGACAGAAAGGAGATCATTGATGAAGAGAATGGAGAAAAGAGCCGTGTCTTCACTGCAGAAGAACTGATCGATCTGGATTGTAACTTTGACCAGTGCAAATTTCCAAAGGAAGAAGAAGAGATCCTTCCACCTGCAGAACTTTTGAAGCAATATTATGAAAAACGTGCTGCACTAGATCATGAAATCGATAAGACACTAACTGAAATACAGCAGATCCTAGGAATAGACGTACGTGCAAACTAATCTTCTACAATTCTGCATTTCAGCAAACATAGTCAAATCATGAACGGCAAACAACTAAAAAACAGCATATTACAATGGGCGATACAAGGAAAACTTGTACCGCAAGATCCTAATGACGAGCCAGCAAGTGTTCTACTTGAAAGGATACGTCAGGAAAAAGAACGCCTGGTCAAAGAGAAAAAAATCAAGAAAGACAAGAACGCATCAATCATTTACCGTGGTGAGGACAATTCCTATTATGAGCAGATAATCGCTACAGGAGAGGTAAAATGTATTGATGACG
>JAHHQS010000155.1 GCA_020026285.1 Parabacteroides sp.
ATTTTGTTCATCGCTTTGTTGTCAATTATTTAACCCGGTTAAAGGCTATTAATATTCTTCTTCGTTGAAGAAGTTTATCAATATTGATAATCAATGTATTAAATCAGAACCAATGAAATTTGCGCAAACAAACCGCACCGTCTGAGACGGTCTGAGGCGATGGGAGGATCTGTTGGATAACAAACACATCTTACAAAAATGTGTTATGGTAAGATCTTGCTTATATCTCAGCAAAGCACTGATACAAATTATTGAAATCTGAAATTTCAATAACATCAAGCCCTAATTGTTCGAGGAAAAATTTCTTGCCATCAGATATCTTATTACCTATATACCATCCTTTTAATCTTATATTATACATTTGACCATACTTAGCGCGTTGAATGAGCAACCATCGTAAAAATACCTCATTCTCTTCAAGAGCAAGACCAAAAATGAATAAATCCCTATTAAATATCACATGTAGCCAAGTGTTGCCACCAATCCAGTTATATTGATTCTTTCCATCGAATAATTCATTGAACCCATTACTTTGTATCATTTTACGAGCTCGCTCTACGCAACCCATATAGTCACTTAATCCTAATCTTATACTTCTTGGATAGTCTGTCAACCCGTTAATATGCCATATACCAAACCCATCTAAAGGATTTTCTATTTCCTCTGTTCCATAGTATACATTCCATGGATAAAAATCAGTAAACTTATATTGCTTCCTGTTTGGAGATAGTATGCGTCGTTTAGCCATTATAGATTTTCCAATATAAACATCAAAATTTGTTGTAAGAATAGGTGACTCAAATTCCTTAATCTTTGTAATCAGAGCACTCAAATTATATTTTTGCTTATCTGGAAATCTACTGGCAACGTTCTTTTTTATTGAATTTTTCAAGATTTGCTGTTTGGCACTATTAGAAAATAATCCCATTACAATTTGCGCGCAGTCTTGATCCGACAAGGAATCTGTATTTTCATAGTTCTGGGTACAAATGTTTCTACAAGTAGCCAAATATTCTTTATTGGCATTATTAAACTGATCAATTTGTACTCTGTCTATATTATTAATATCAAATTTTGCTGGAGGTAATTTAAAGGCAAAATCAAGCATTTTTTTATATGCTGATACATCTATCTTTTTATCTTTTATCTCATTTGCAATTCTTTTTAGCCTATCTTCATACGATATATTCGGTCTGAGTATAATCAACTCTATTATATCATAAAACTCTGTGAACGATATCCCAGCTGGAATTTCTTCTTGTTTACCTGTATACTCTTTCCATAAATCTTCTAGCAATTTTTTCCAAGGTATATTGCAATCTTTATATTGATAATGAATACCATTCCCAATTAAAAAAGCAACTGGCTTTATGTTTATCAAGTATAGTTCTAATTCTAGAAATGTTATTTTCATCAGTATTAATAGAATTCATATGCTTAGCTTTATGGATATCAACAAATTATTATATTCGATCAAAGAACCCTTCGTATTCTTCATCTATAATCTTCCATTCCCTGTTTTACATCCTCCAACACGAATTATTTTACCTAAGTCTTGGAGTCGTTTTAGATATTTTTGCACCTAACGTGTAGACAAACTCATATTTACACCCATCTGTTCCGCACTAATTTGTGGATTGGTAGAAATCAATTTATAGATTTGCCAACCTGCTTTTACGAATTCTTTTGTGAACTTTGATGATGCTTTTACGAACTCTTTTACGACTATTTCTCCGTTGCCTTGTACGAACTCCTGTATTGAAGGAACACCATTAGGCGTTATTTCGCCAATGATATCATCCTCATAGTTCAAATTCCAAAGCGTCACATGAAACTCAGAAGCATTGGACATAAAATCCAGAACACGATAAGCTATATGCTGTTCATATTGTCGGTAGGTATTTATAATCTTCTTCATTCCGCTACCTCGTTTTTCCATGAGACCCAGGCGACTGAAGAAATCAGCCTATAGAGGATTCCGTATTACCTGCAATTTGAACTTTGCCATCGGTTTCTGTGAGTTCATTAGTTTTTAGCATTGTTTTGTAAACACTCTGAAGAGAGGTTGTAATATTCTCTCCTGTTCGTTTGAAGCCAAATTCTCGCGCTACGACAATGAACAGATCATCAGGAGTGATACCATAACTATTGGTTACTATTACCTTCATCGCCAAGGCTAATTCTTCGTCGCAGATATATGCGATTGGACGGATATAATCATCTTCAGGATTTGGAATTCTTACTCTTATTTCGTCAAAACCGGCTATCCTCACGAATTCTTTTTTATCAACTGAGATTTTACCTTTCAAGTAATGCTTAAATATGAAACTAGTTTCATTTCGCACAACAGAGGTAACCTTTTGTCTGCCAAATAATGGAGCAACTCTACGGCATAACTCTTCAAAATGTATTGGCTGTTCTTTCGAAATAACATTAAAAATGGCTTCATTTATTTCTGCGGCTCCCTCTTCTCCAAAAGGATTTGCACGTTCATACAAGTCAAAACCATATCCTGGCTCCGGACTTTCCGTTGGCTCTATAATCTCCTCAATATCAAATGGAGGTATGACAGACTGCTCTATTTGACAGTTCTCGACAATATCAGCCTCCAATGCTTTTTCAATAGCACTAACGAGTTTTTCTTCTTCTGTTGTCTGGTCTTTTATCCAGTCGGTTGACCATATGCGATATATAGTCCATCCCATATCTTCAAGTATGGTCTGACGCAGTCTATCCCTTTCTCGTGCAGTCCTTGCACTATGATAGGTTGCTCCATCGCATTCGATTCCAATGGCAAATCTACCCGTATTGATTGGGTCTTTGATAGCCATATCAATACGGAAGCCCGAGCATCCTACCTGGGTTACTACATTATAACCTTTAGATTGGAGAAAATCGTAAACCGCCTCTTCGAATGGAGAATCAAAATCTAAATTATAATTATATGTAAGTTCTGTTTCCAGAGCGATAATTCCTTGTTGTGCAAATTCAATATA
The DNA here is from genome assembly GCA_020026285.1 of Parabacteroides sp. The sequence goes on from JAHHQS010000155.1 coordinate 2,997, forward strand.
CGAACGCAGCATCTTTACACCCTCTGAAGATGTTTTGTCGAGATCTATATCATTCGCAGTGATTGAACCAACAAGCTTTACGTTGTACTTGGCTCTGGTGATTGCGACATTCAGACGACGGTATCCGCCATCACGGCTTAATGGTCCGAAGTTCATATACATTATACCTCTGTTATCTTTAGCATATCCTATACTAAAGATGATTGTATCACGTTCATCACCCTGGACATTTTCCAAATTTTTTATAAAGAAAGGTTCTTCTTTGTCTTCTATAAAAAATTTATCGAATCTTGAATTCTGCAATCGTCTTTGGCGTATAGCTGCATCTACGGCATTCTGTTGAGCTTCGCTAAATGTTACTACGCCTAATGAACGATTCGGATGCTTGCGGAAATGTTCAAAAACCAAATCAGCTACTTTTTGGGCTTCAATGATATTATTCTTTTTCCCTCCGCGGTCATATACTCCGTCCTTAACATAGATATATTCCACGCCGGTGTCAGACACACTTTCTATCGATGAAGGGAAAGTAATAAGCTGGCTATTGTAAACCTTGACATTCGAGAACGCGATAAGATGTTCATCGCGGCTTCTATAATGCCATCTCAAACTTCGCTCTGGTAAAACAGCCACAGCTTCATCAAGGACAGATTCAAAAGCTCCGGCATCCTCGCTTTCTATAATCTCATCGGAATCAATATCATAGTCTTCATCATTAAGTGATGTCGAGAAAAAGTTTGTAGGTGGAAGCTGCTTTGTATCTCCGACAATAATGGTTTGTTTGCCTCGCATTATGGCTCCAATAGCATCCTCAGTATGAACCTGTGATGCTTCATCAAAGATGACCAAATCAAAGTTGTAACTCTGTGCCTCCAAAAACACACTTACAGATAAAGGAGACATCATAAAGCAAGGGCGCAGAGCCGTGATGAGATTTGGAATTGCCATAAAGAGCTTGCGTAATGGCATAAGTCTCCTTTGCTTGTTAAGTTCCCTTTTCAATATTGCAATCTCATCCCTTGCAGCATTAATTGAATTGAAGTCAGGAATTCTACTTAATGCGCGTTCTCGAACCCGTGCTCGTGCAATTTTGAACTGTCCTTTATCTAAATCACAGAATTCACTAATAGTTTGTTCTTGTATTCTTCCCCTAAAATCTTGCACGGCAGGGAACATTGGAAGAATTGCATCAAGCCACAGACGATAAAATCTTTTAAGATATGTATCCGTAATGTAGTTGGAATCTATTTCCAATTCCTCAACTTGTTTAACAAATGCACCAAGACCGAGTTTATTGCATTTTTCTCTGTTAGAACAATAGTCAACCCACTCTTCTAACAAATACTTTTTATCACGACAAAGAGACATTCTCTTGGAAATGTCAAAGATATTTATCTGATAAAAATCTTCCTCATTATTAAAAAGAGATGCAAACCACTCTATATATTCACTTACAGAATCTCTAAGCGTAGATATTTTACAGCTCGTAGCGCCACAATAGGATATAATATTTTTATCATTGCATACAGCTTTAACAAACGAATCTGGTAAACTATACTGTGTTGCAACTTTTTTTAATCCTACAGCATATTTAAGAGCATCTATCAATTCTTCCCAATTCGTCTCAAGTCCGTTATAGTAATCCTTGTAAAGTCCTCTGATTTCATCTTTTTGTCTCGTCAGTTGATTATTCAAATTCTTCAGTAGAATTGGCAAGTCTAAATAAGAGATGGCTGATTCATAATCACACGGTGTGTTGAGAATATTCATTAAGCCATTGTACTCCTCAATGAACTTTTCAGCCAAAGATATAGTCTCAAGTGAGTATGCATTAATCGTATCCCATACGGAAGTTTCGTCAATTTCAACCTTTAGAATCGTCTTCAATATTCTTATTTGTTCATCAATATAACTTGACGAACTTGCCAAATTGAATTGCGAAATTTCAAAGGACGGCAACAGTCCGCAAGATGTAATTCGGATGAATTCTGATGTAACAGAATGCTGTTGACTGAGGGCTTTGCTAAATGTATCTATAGCCGTCAAAGTGATATTCCACTGGGTGTCAACACCTTGATAATATACGCCATAAAGTTCCTCATATTGATGTTTGTTAGAATCAATTAAGGTTTGAATATCTGAAATAGTCTTGAGAGAATTCAAGGTAGATAAAGCGTCTTTATAAGATAACTTTCCACCTTGAGACAAATAAGAAGTCAAATGTTTAATATCATTGTGGTAGCTTTTCTTGAAGACTCGTAAAGACGAACTATAATCACTTCTAAATCTTTGCAAAATAGGATAGAAATCCAAAGATAAAATTTCATTGTCAAAACGAGATAATATGCTCTGTCGAGCATTGATAAGAGAGTTGTGACAAGTTTTATGAGCTTCCAAGCCTAACTTTATACGGTTGAGTTCATTTATGTCAAACCATTTTTTCGTAGGCCTAATATTTACAATTTCCCCTATTGCGCACACAGACTTTACAAATGAAATCATTTGATTGATAGACTTCGGCGCTAGTATTCCTAATTTAGGACCAAGTTTCTCCGCAGATGCAAACAAATCGTTAATCTTTGCTGTCGAACGTAATAGGTCAGAATGTGTTCCGTCTATATTTGATGTTAACTGGTTGCTATCTTCGCTATTGATTCTGTTTTGAAGTTGCGACATAAGAGAGGATAAACTGTCTTTACATTTTGTCGCATCAAAAGACAGTTCCTCGGTGTTAAATATTTTCCTCAGCTTATTTGAAATACGCTGAAATTCCTCAACGGATTCTTTATATTCACATGCCTTCTTTATTAATGAATCAACATTGTGTTCAAATATCCATTCCTCTGGAATTGCTGGGGACTTGGCTGCAAAGTTCAGTATTTCAACCAATGTAGTGTTTCCATTCAAAGACGGATTAGCATTAATACCTAATTTAGAGCAAGCTGACGTATGCTGTTCGCCTAACTTGTTCAAAAGATATGTCGCTTGATTAGTATTAGAATCAATATCATGACGCAATTCATTTGACAAATATCTTACTGTCGAATTGCGCCAAACATTATTCAAATAATCCTCACTTCTTTTGCTAATAGTTTTAGATAATTCACCAAGCACATATATTCTTTCATTCAGGGCATTGTTTGTTGTATCATTAACATTGTCTATGGGAAAAATAATATCAGGTGCATTTCCTAGTTTCGCCAATCTTCCTTGTATTGTATAGATGGAAACATTTAGACCGGAAGTAGGCGTATGCAATTCCTCTTGGTATTCATTGAGCACATTCCGCTTCCTTTCTAAAAGTTCAAGTTGTGCCAAGGCTTCTTCTCGTACACGGATACGGTCTACATTTATAGAACCAGCAAGTTCACGCAGGATTTCCTTCTTATTGGCTTTATGGCTGTGAAGTGTTAAGCAAAAGTCAGCAAGACCTACACTCGCCAAGCGATTATAAACCACTTGCAAAGCCGCCATTTTCTCTGAAACGAATAGAACTTTCTTTCCATCAGCAATGGCTTCCGCAATAATGTTCGTAATAGTCTGGCTCTTTCCTGTTCCTGGAGGACCTTGTAAAACAAAGCTTACTCCTTTTTTTGAGAGCAAAATAGCATCTTGTTGACTTGAATCAGCATCTACTACTTGAAATGTATCTATAGGCCTTACCTGTTTATCATGGTCAAAATTGTTAAGTTCATCAGGTATCTGTTGTATTGTACTTTGTTCTCCGACGATGGCTGAAATTACGTCATTGTCATTTAGTTTTTCCTCATTTCTCTCCAAGTCTTTATACATATTGATTTTGAGGAATGATAAATTTGCCAAATGAACACTTCTCTCTACACTCCAATCTTGATTCTCTATTTTAGGGAACAATCTTTTCATATACTCTTCAGGGGAGTCGTGTGCAGAATCAAAATCCGGAACACTAATACCGAAGTCATTATCTAGCTTGTGTGCTAAAGGAGGATTAATCACGATTTCATCATCATGCAGTGTGAGTCTGTAAGGAGAAGCAATAGATTCTATTAAAAGTCGTACAGGAACTAGAATAATAGGAGATGAGAAAATTTGAGATGATTCAGGTTGTTCCTTCCATTTAAGCATGCCAAAAGTGAGGTACAAAGTATTTATACCTTGCTCCTCAATAGAGGTATTAGCTTTATATCGTAATGATTTTAAAGTCTTTTGCAGATCACCGATAGGTTTATTTGTTTCGATGTCACCTTTAATAATAGTGTCACAAATTTCTTCGCCATCGTCAGAAATTTGCACTTTTTTAGCATATGGAAACTCTAATTCTTTTTCACTTATGACAAGCTGATCCCATAATTTTTCAAGTGTAGGAGACGTAATTGTAACATTATTACGCTTCCCTTCAAGAAAATTTATAAGTCTATTTCTTTTACCGAAATCAAGCAACTGTTTCTTCCATATCTCTACTCGATTATGCAGTTTTTGTCCCATATTACTATTATTCTCTAATTATCGTTTCCATAGAAAAAGAGTTACACCTCACTATTTGCAAAATTACAAAAAAGTCACAATATCAACTTGATATCTGATAATTAATTATAATAAAATACAGTAGTGCGCAAAAATACTCTTTGTAATCTGTTCCAGTTCCAACTCCTTTTTTTTTGAGGGTTACCAACCTTGTCTTCAAGTTTGGACTGATATTCGAAAATCAGTTTTTGTATCATGACCTTTTCCACGCATAATCCTGATAGCTTTTTTCAAAAACCATAGATTTCTCAATTTCTATAAGTTGGAATAAGACCTTAATATCAGTGTTTCCAACCTTCGTGTCATTGTCTGCAATCCATTGATAGTCATCTCCTCCTGTTTCGCATCTTTGAACTGTTTCCAGATATAATCGCGTTTATTAAGACGGCTAACGTTCCAACCCATACTTGCTGCCGGTATGCATTTTCCGAGGAATCCGGCCATACTCATAACGGTTCTTGCAATATTTAGCCAACCAAATAACACTTCACGTCTACCTTTAGCACGTTGTCCAACAGGAACAATCTAAGCATGGAGAAGCGAACTGCTCTCGTTGAGGTGAATCAGAAATCCGATGACATATTCTTGTCCATATCATTTGACACACCAGTGACAAACATACCCACTACTCAATTCAAGGACATCGCTGAAGTGGACTGTTATCTGTATTCTTGTACTGATTTACGGTTTGGATTCCAAATGCTATCTAAAGTGTATGGTTATAATTACTACAAAGACGAACTTCGCACAACAATTCGGCTAGATTTTGCTGTCGGATCTGAAAGATCCTACAACCTAAATCAGCCAACCGTTTTTGTAAACGGGCTTCTAACGATTTCTTTTGGTAACCCGGCAGATGAGTTTTTCTATCAGGATCTATCTCAAAATTCAAATTTATTCCATGTTTTATGTATTGACGTCACTTTTTACTTATTGTCAATCAATCCAACTAATATTTTTTCAAATAAACAATATCCGGTTTAGGTAGTTCTTTCTTTATCTCTCTATGAAAAATTTGAATATATTCTGACTTGACGACATTGTATAGGAGGATATGTAATACACTGTTCCATAGATATATATATACTATAGGAGGCCGTAAGTAACAAATTGGCAACAAAACATGGATTTAAAAGGTAATAATAAGAAAGCAAATTACAAGTATGTGGTTGAGTAACAAAATGTGTGTTCCTGATTTGCGAAATCCTTATATAATTTTATAATGATACAATAATCCCAATTATATGCGCTATAGTCTCGAAGAGAATCAGCTATATTGGGAGTTCTAGGATAAATATGATGAAGGATTATTTCTCACTATTTTATTCATTTTTATCCAATCCATAGATTGTATTCTATCATCAGCGACCATAATCTTAGTGTGTTGTAAAATAAAGAACTAAACTTATAGGTTTATAAAAAAATAAATGTTATCTTTG
>JAHHQS010000156.1 GCA_020026285.1 Parabacteroides sp.
TTGTCGAGGTCGGTACCACCAATGGTGTAATTACTGACATCTCCGGCAAATTTACATTAATGGTCGATCCTAATGGAAAGATCAAAGTTTCTTATGTTGGGTATCAGCCTCAGGTACTCGATGTAAAGGGCAAAAATTCTTTTAATATTAAGTTGAAGGAAGATTCTGAAATGCTGGATGAAGTGGTAGTTACCGGTTATGGTGGTAAACAGCTACGTACGAAGGTTACGAACTCTATTTCAAAAGTAAAAGAAGAATCGTTAAAAGTCGGTTTGTTCTCTAATCCTGCACAGGCATTATCTGGGGCTGTTGCAGGTTTGAAGGTAACACAAGCTTCAGGTAGTCCGGGAGCAACTCCAACAATTGTATTGCGTGGGGGTACCAATCTTGACGGAACAGGATCTCCATTGGTTATGATTGATGGTCAGCTTCGCGATGGTTTGAGTGATATTAATCCTGAAGATATTGAATCAATGGAAGTCTTGAAGGATGCAGGTGCTACCGCTTTGTATGGTGCACGTGCTAGTAATGGTGTTATCTTAGTCACAACTAAAAATGGTAAAGCGGGTCACCGTGAAATAAACTTTAAAGCAAAATTAGGTCTTAACTATGTGAATAATCCATATGAATTCTTAGGAGGTGAGGATTATATCAACGTTTTGCGTACTACCTATGCTAAATCTGGCTATAAGTGTTCTGATGGTGAATACGTGTCAATTGCTCCATTGAGTAATCTAACGGGAGCCTCTCCTTTTGGTACAGGGAATGTATTAGGTAAATCTGCTTGGAATATTATGGGAAAAACAGCAGATAATGCTTACTTGTTGCAGAAAGGCTGGAAGGAAATGGTTGATCCATTGGATCCTTCAAACATGATTATTTACAAAGATATTAATCCTGCCGATTATAATTTAAATAATCCTTCTTTCTCACAAGATTATAACATTAATATGTCAGGAGGTAATGATCGGGGGAGTTATTATGCCGGTCTGGGGTATAACCGTCAGGAAGGTCTTCCTGTTAGTACTTTTTATGAGCGTTATAGCTTTGTATTAAATGCCAGCTATAAAATAACAGATTGGCTGACAAGTACTTCCAATTTTAACTATAATCGCGCCAACTGGAAAAACATGCCGGGGTCAAATGGAAGTGAAGGAAACTATTTTGGTCGTATCATGTCAACTCCTCCTACGGCTCGTTTTGAAGACGAAGATGGAAATCCGACTTTAGGTCCCAACGTTGCTGATGGAAATCAGGCTTTTCAACCTGAAAAATGGCAAACCTTTAATCAAACAGATAAGTTTACCATGATTCAAGGATTTCAGATTGATATCATGAAAGGGCTGTTTATCAAAGGTACAGCAAACTGGTATTATTCTGAAGGCTTATATGAATCTTTCACTAAAGATTATATGGATAATATGTTGACTGAGCATTATACTAAAACACGCACAAGTACTGCCAAGTTTGAACGTAACTTTGCACAAACGTATAATGCGGTCCTGAACTTTACTCATACTTTTGCCAAAGACCACAATGTTAATTTAATGTTAGGTATGGAATATTATGATAACTACAAACGTGGATTTGAAGCAAAAGGAAGTGGTGCACCGACAGATGATTTCTCAGATCTGAGCTTAACAGATAACGGAGAAGGGAAACGTACTATTAATTCTTGGCATGAACAATATCGTATTCTTTCATATTTCGGCCGCCTAAATTATGACTATAAGAGTAAATATCTTCTATCTGCAGTATTCCGTCAAGATGGCTATTCGTCATTATTAGGTGATAACCGTTGGGGATTCTTCCCGGGTGTATCTGCTGGTTGGATTTTCGGTCAGGAGAATTTCATAAAAGAAGCTATTCCATTCTTGTCATTTGGTAAATTGCGTGCTAGTTATGGTGTTAACGGTAATGCTTCTGGTATTGGCGCCTACACTTTACAAGGCTCTTATAACACAGCCGTATATAATGGAAATACAGGTTTCCTAATTGGGACTTTACCTAATCCGGGATTGAGATGGGAAAAAACGAAAACGGCTGAAGTTGGTATGGATTTGAGTTTCTTTGAAAACCGCTTGAATGCAAACTTTACCTATTATAATCGTTTGACATCTGATAAGTATGCCGCTTTTAGTTTACCGTCAACGACCGGTTTTTCTTCTATTACTAATAACAATGGAAAATTCCGTAATAGTGGTGTTGAAATTGAACTGTCTGGAAAAATTCTAAAAACAAAAGATTGGAGTTGGGAAGCGTCCGCAAATATTTCATTTAATAAGAATAAAGTAGTTGCGTTACCTGATAACGGACTGGAACTTAACCGCCAGGGTGGACAACAAATCTATACAGGAGAGAAGTTCACCAATGAAAAAGGTGAAATAGAATATGCGAAAAAATGGGTTGGTGGCTATCAGGAAGGAAAAGAGCCGGGAGTAATGGTTGTTTATAAGTCAGAAGGAATTTATCGTAATTGGAATGAGATTCCCGGGGACTTGGTTATTACTTCCGGTAATTATTATGGTAAGAAAATGTACGGTCCTGAAGCATGGAAAAAATTGACTAAAGAACAGCAAAAGAATGCGTTGCCTATTATGCCGGGTGACATGAAATGGAAAGATATCAATGAAGATGGAATTATTGATTCTTATGATCAAATCGTAGCAGGTAATACAACTCCTCACTGGATCGGTGGTTTCAACACTACTTTGCGCTGGAAGAATTTTCAACTTTATGGTCGTTTTGACTTTGCTTTGGATTATTGGATCTATGACCACACTTTACCTGAGATATTCTTAGCTTGCGCTCAAGGTACTTATAATACAACTAAAGAGGTATTCAATACTTGGTCAGAAGAGAATCCCAATGCAAAATATCCCCGTTATGCATATGCAGATGTCTTAACGAACGCCAATTATGCACGAAACTCAACTATGTTTGCTTACAAAGGAAACTATTTGGCTATCAGGGAGATTTCTTTGAGTTATTCACTTCCCAAAGCATGGGCAAACAAAGCATATTGTCAAAAAGTAGATGTGTCAATCACCGGTCAGAATTTGGGATATATTACTTCTGCCAATGTAGCGACACCTGAAGTTTCTAATGCGGGATCAGGATATGCATTGCCAAGAACTCTCTTATTTGGATTGAATGTAACGTTCTAATGGTTAACTGATTAAAAAAAGAAAAATATATGAAAAGAATAAAATCTACAATATTATATGGCTTATTGGCAGCGTCTTCCGGAGTACTTTGTACTTCTTGTGCCGATAAATTAGATCTTTCCCCGATTGATTACTACGGGAGTGGTTCATATTGGAAAACAGAAGCACACGTAATAGGATATATGGATGGTATACATAAGCATTTACGTGATGCGGCCTTTCAACATACTTTTATTTGGGGAGAAGCCCGTGGCGGCGCTTTAATACCTTCCGGTACCAGTGCCGATGGCATGGGTATGTTATATGGTGACATAAAATTACAGAATTTTGACGAAGACCATACTGGAGGCATTAATAAATTTGGTGATATTTTTGGGCGGTTGACCAATATAAACCTTTTTATCGCCAGAGTAACGGATGCCACCTATATGGACGATACCAAAAAAGGATATTACCTTGGACAAGCTTATGGTTTAAGAGCCTTTTACTATTTCGACTTGTATCGTACTTATGGTGGTGTACCTTTACGTCTCACTGCAGATGTAGTAGAAGGAGTTATTGACCCCAATAAACTATACATGGCGCGTGCTACTCCCAAAGAAGTCATGGATCAAATAAAAAAAGACTTGGATAAATCCATGGAGTATTTTGGTGATAATAACTCATTTGATCCAAATAATCGTGGAAATAAAAAGGGATATTGGTCCAAAGCCGCTACTGAGTGCTTGATGGGTGAGGTTTATCTTTGGATTTCCAAGGTATCTACTGGGGATGATTCTGCGAATGAATCGAATCTGGAAATAGCAAAAACACATTTGCAAAACGTCTTGAGCAATTATGGACTGAAAATGTTAGATGACTTTTCATCAGTATTTGATGCCAAAAATGGAAAAGGAAATTCTGAAATCATATTTGCAGTTAGATATGCAGAAGGTGAGGCCACTAATAACAATAATTTGTTCACCTATGCAATGGCTACTGGAAGTACTAAAGATAATTATTTAGCTAATGGTGAAAAATTTCTTGATGCATTGAATATTGCCAATACTGGTAGTCAGCAGTTGGAATATAAACATGAGATTTATAATAGTTTTGATGTAACAGATACGCGACGTGAAGCTACATTTATTGCTTCATATAATAAAAATGTTGAGACAAATGAGCTGACCTTAAGAGGAACGCATGTTCGTAAAAACATTGGTTATGTGAATGCTCAGGGAAGCCGTATCTATTGTGGTGATTATATTATTTATCGCTTGCCACTTGTCTATTTAATGCTTGCCGAAATTGAGAATATGCAAGGAGGAAATGTTGCTCAATATATTAATATTGTTCGTAAACGTGCTTATGGCACTAATTGGAATGAGGCAATATACGGATATAAAAACTCTGATTATACGACAAATGAATTAGCGATTCTTCATGAAAAAGATAAAGAGTTCATTCAAGAGGGACAGCGTTGGTGGGATATTCGTCGCATGACATTGACTAAAGGAGGAAAACATCTCGTTTTTTGTAAAGAGGGAAGCATTGGAACAGATACGCCTACTTTAGACGAAACAACTGAGGCTCATAAAGTGCTTTGGCCGGTTGACAAAACCTTATTGGGTAATGATCCTTTGATTTATCAAACTCCGGGGTATGCTACTTATAAAAAACAAGAATAGGTATTATTAAATACGATTAATCTTGATTGCCAACATGCCGTGTACTTTGTTTAGTATACGGCATGTCCTTTGTCCGTCCATTAAGACGAGAAAGAGCTCGATAACTATCTATTTGCATAAAGGTAGATCCCGTTTATCCGTCCTCTGATTTGAATCATGACAAACTGAGACAGGCGAAATATCCCACTTTGGTGAAGTATTACAGTAAATTGTATCATAGATAAAGAATCGCCATGTACCGAACAGTATACGTGGTGATATGAGAGGGCGGATAACAAAATTCTTTTCTTCCTGTTTTTGTTTTCCGTCTACTCAATTAAAATTGATTGTTTATTTAAGTTTCAATTACTACATTTCATCTTTCTTCCAATAATTTTCTCAACCAAGGTACAACCAGTTCTGATTTAAAATAATGATTGGGACCATCTACATTTACCATCCGAAAATATTCATTACGATCTAGTCCTTCAGGTAAATATTCTACATTTTTTCGTGTATCCGGATCTGAGAACTTCTTATAATGATATATTTTCACGTTATCGGGAGTGCCTGCTATAGCATACGCTTTTCTCACAAGGTCCAAGTCTCGATCTAATCCTCCTTCAGTCAGTATGATAGGACGGGGTGCCAAAGCCGCTACGATGTCCGGAAAATTAAAATTTTTCCAGAAATCAGGTATTAAATGGCGTATAGAATTAGGGAATGGACGGCGTCCGTTTTTGTCAGGCATAGTCATTACTTCCGCCCGTTCTTGAGTTTGACATAAGAAATCATTGTAAACAAAAGCATAAATTGAAGTATCAAGCGTACCCAATACCATCATAGGTTCGGTTCCCAGAGAAAATCCACTTACTACAATGCGATCTTTACGAATATGCTTCTGGGTCTTCATCCAATTTAAAACCTGCATATCCAAATATGAAGCATATCCCAAATAACTCCATCCCAACTCTAAAAGATAGCGAGATACAACATCGTAATCATAATTAGAGCCCAATGTATATCTCTCAAGGTCTGAGGCTTCTCCGGCAGCCGGGTTATCTACTGCCACTGCTATATACCCTTCTTTTACAAAGTTGAGGGCTTGGGTCAGTTTCGGATCTTTGTACCGGTCATTCAATTTGGGAGCTATCCCCGGTTCACCTGCAAGTCCCTCCTTATTTCCTCCGGAACCGGGAATACACAAAATGGCAGGTACGGGCTTGTTTATATTATCAGGTATTAAAACAAGAAAAGTAGAAACGCATTCAGGAAGCGGATAAAATTCCCATTTTTCTAATCGATACCCTTCCCGCTGTTCTCTTTTTATACAGACAGGAGCTGGAGAGTTTTTTATTTGAGGAAATTTCATTATTTTTTCCATCGCATGGCGAAGTCCCTTTTGCCATTTTCGAAATTCTTTGGGAGAAAAGTCACTATGAAAAGCATAGCGTGGCTCAGTATTTCTGAGCATGGCATGCACTACACCATAAGAACTTAAGAATCGTCCGTCCTCACGTACAGACTTAATTAAATTATGATCTTTAGGAGACCAGTCATCGGACTGAGCATATAGGCTGCCATTAAAAAACAGTGATATTCCAATTATTAAAAAAATATTTTTCATTTGATTTAAATTTTATAGATATTACAAATATAGTTTTATTTTTTTGATATACTCCTTTTTAATTGTCGAAATATACAATTAGACATATAGTAAGTGACAAGATAAAATATGATGCAAAAAGATAGCATTTTATTTGTTTGGGAATCCTGTAATTTTATCACTTATCCTACAGATAGAAGATAATATGAATAAATTGGGGAATAATATACTGTATTGGCGAAAGTAGTGTATATAAATTCGTTATAACTACCGGAAGATATTAACTGATTAAAATCAGAATGTTAACTTTGTGTTTTCAAGAAGTTAACTTCGTGCAGATACGAAATTAATTTCTTGAAAACAAATTGTTAGTTCTCTGTCAACAGACGCTCTAAATCACTGTTAAGAGTGTGAAAAGAATCTTTTATATGTTCTATCTGACAATGAAATTAAGAAAGAAGAAATATGTGATAATATTCCTTTTTTGAAATTTTCCCAAATAAGAATAAGTCGTAAATAGGTAAAAACATTCTATTTGGTAGTAGAATGATAATTTTACTTTCCCTTTGATTTTGTGAAATGGTTCAGATTTTGTTTTTTCTATTACGGTTCCGGTCACTCCTTTGATTAGCACGATACAGGGACATCAAGATATACAAAATGTCAGCTCTGTACCAATATAGCAAATTGATAAAAGGGGGATTCAATCTACTACATATCCTCTAATGATAAGCAGACTGTGTTTATTTGATATTTAGCCAGGACTTTATTCTCTAAGTGTTCCACTTTCTTTTGGAAAAGTTCTGGCTTGAAATTCTTTTTTTGACGTTTGACTTCTGCTACAATTGCACTTTTGTTATCTAAATAAATAGCTACAATGTCAATTTCATTCTGATTGCCTTTAGGCTCCCACCACGAACCAATAAGACGGAACTCGTAACTTTCAGCATATTTTTGTTTGAAATACTGTTCCAGGATTTTTCCTGAATATGTCGGATAGTCAGCTTTTATTAATTTTCGTAAGCCAACGAAATTTTTTATTTCAATGAGTGAACGATTTCTATCGAAATAATTAAACCAGAAATGAATAAAGTTATCGCATATCCCATATCTGACAGTTTGAGAACCCTCTTTTGAAAAGACAGGACGTTGGCGCACTACTATGTTATAATCTTCAATTAATCGCTTTAGATAACCGCCCAAACTCTTTTCGCCAAGCAACGCTTCTATTTCTGTCTGAGTATTATATCCACCTGAGATAGCACTTAGGATTGAGAAATAGGTACCATAATTCTTGCCGAATTCTTCTATTAACAGATTTTTTCCTTCATCTGTAAAAGGGGAGTTGTCTCTGACCATGAAATCAATCATTCCATCAACGGTTAATACTCTGTTATCACAAAATAATTCAACGTATTTAGGAACCCCACCGGAAAATGAGTATAGTGCCAATAAATCATCATTTGTATATTGGGGATGATAGTCTTTTATGATTTTCTTTAAAACATTCAGACTGAAAGCTGAAAGTTTTATAATATTGTCAGCACGGCCAAAAAGAGGTTCCTTTTCATTATGGAAAATCTTTTCCATTAAAGAATAAATAGAACCACTCACAACGAAATTCATGTGAGTTTTTTGTCTATACTGATCCCAGATATCTTGTATATCACTATAAATCGACTTATTGATATTATAGAATTCTTGAAACTCATCTATAACCAAATTGAATGACTGTCTGGTAGCAACTTCCATAATATACCGAAAGAGAGATTTGAAAGTCGATATTTCTTCTGGCACATAAATATCAAGTGCTTGGGAAACTAAAGTTATGAATTCCCTACATAAAGATGCTTCATTTTTTCTCCCCACAAATAAATAGATAGTAGGAGTTTTTTCAAAAGCTCTCATAATAAGACTTGTTTTACCTATTCTTCTCCTTCCGGTAACTACTGTCAGACGAGAGTTCTCTTCAAAAGATAATTCTTGTATCCTTTGTAATTCAGCTAATTCATTCTCCCTATTGTAAAACTTCATATCCTTTGTTTATTAAGTCTTGATTCTGTAACGATGGTTACTGTAACCACGGTTACAAAGATAATCCTATTTTTATTATTTCAATTACAATATTTTATAAGATTCTTCTTACAGTTTGTATAATAATGTTAATGGCTAATTGTGTGCTTCTCGATATGTCATTTTATACATGTCAACTATTTTAAACTAATGAGTTATTTATTATTCTATAAGTTAATTATGAAGATTATATTTATAATATAGCATTATTTGTTTGTCTTTTATACCCTTATGCTACCATTGGATTTTATAAATAATAAGTCTGAATTTTTCTTTTTTATAATACTATTTGATATTTAATCTTTTGTATATAAGTCCTTTATGTGATATGGCTATTATGCCTTTTTTCTCCATTTTCGCCTACCGTCCCGATAGAACTTAGTTAGTATTTTTAAACACATATAAACATCTTTATTATTAACT
>JAHHQS010000157.1 GCA_020026285.1 Parabacteroides sp.
AGAATCAAACATTCCTCTAAATATACCAAATAATCCCATAGACATATATATAACCAATATAGAATTACTCCTAGCCATGAAGTATATAAAAGGTGCACCAAATAATAGACCTAACATTTGAATCAGAACTCTCATCTTCAAATATCTACGAGTAAATACATCCGATAAACGTGCACCCACAAGAACTCCGATAAATGCTCCTACATGATGATAAAAAGTAGAATCAAATCCTGAACGAGCTAATGAAAATTCAAAATTTTCATGCAAATATGTTGGCATCCATGTTAAAAATCCAACGCCAACAAACTGCATTCCGGCAAAAGACAATGCTAAAAGAACAACTGTAGGATTCTTAAAGAAAGCTGACAAAACTTCATGAATAGAAACTTGATGTTTATTATACTCCAGAATCAAGACTATATCATCCTTCATTCTAAAATGAAGGATGATACCTAATAAAATACCAAAACCTCCAAATAAATAAAACGTATGCCTCCAACCATAAATTTCAGCCAAAGCACCAGCGATATATCCACTTGCTATAATCCCAACATAAAGAGCTGTTTGATGAATAGATAAAGCTGTCGCTCGTGTATTCACATCATGACTTTCACTAATAATAGCATTTGCCGATGGTGAATAAAAAGCTTCTCCCCCTCCTGTTGCAATACTACGAAGGAATATCAACTCTATCAAAGTGGAACTAACGCCCGTTAATAATGTAGCTCCACTCCAAACAAAAAGACTTATTATTATTATCTTTTTTTTACTTATTTTATCGCCTAAGAAACCCGCAATAGGAACAAGTATACCATAGAATAAAGTTAAAACAGATGCTATCAAACCCATATCTGCATCCGTAAGCATTAAGTCATCTCTGATTTCAGGAAGGACTACATTGAAAATCTGACGATCAGCCTGATTAAAGAAAAATGCAATCCATAATAAAAAAACTAACTCCCACTTATAAGGTAATATGATGTTTTTCATTTTAATATTCTTAATATGACCTAAAGAAAGAGGATATACAGTATATCCTCTTTCTTATTTTATTTATAATAAGTTCGTTTAGCCTTTCCTAACAACTTTATACCTCCAATTATTCTATCTCGATTTTCTTCAATAGTTGGTCTCCAAAAAGTTTGTAAAAAGCCTAATAACTTTGAATCATCTAAATATTTTTTCCCAAATTCGACAGTACTTCCTATACTTCCTGTATTATAATCATGATAACTACCCGTAGGAATTTGATCATATCCATTTTTATTTAAATCAATATATTCTTTGACATAATGATCTTTAGGATTCAATTTTTCTCCATAATACCAATTACTCTGAACTACAGATTTTGGCATTTTTTTTAAGAATTCTTCTGGTTCACTCCATAAAATATAATCTGGCCAAATCCAAGCTCGCGAACCATTTTTTTCAACTTCACTAACTAAAAAATAAAAGTCTCCCCACCAAACTTCATTTTTTCTCACCACAACATACTTATAGTAATGCTGGTTACCATTAGATTCTTCATCCATTCCTAAATGGAAAAACCTAGGATGATCAAAAAGCTCACAAACTTCTGTAATTAAATCACTACATACTTTATAATATACATTAGTTGATACCATTTTTGAATATTCACCTAACCATGTATCATGACCTGCAGAAAAATTCAATTTAGGAATAGGTTCCATTCCTAATGACTTTATCCGCTTAATTTCTTCTCTCAAACGAGATACCGACCAAGCATTATTCACTGCTATTTCTGGATGAGATTTATACTTAACAGCATCACCTAAATCTATAACCACCATATTACAACCTTCTTGAGCCATAAGGTTTATAGAATCATTCCATAAAGATTCACTTAGTTCTAAATCGGGACGATAGCCTCTAAAAGGGCGATGAGGAGAAATATATTCCTCCCACATATTAAAACTGAGATGCAAAAGACATCCCCATATTTTATTTTGTCTTTTCATAAATATTTAATGTAAATAAACTGGTTGACCATTTTGAATACTTTCATAACAAGCATTTATCACTTCTATAGTTCTCTTATGCCATCTCAAATTAATTTTAGGAATATGATTATTTCGTATGCAATCTATAAATTCATCCATCAATCCAATCCATTCATCAAAATAAGTATATTGAACTGTATACCTATCATTTGGACAACCATTATGATAAACATTTGGTCCAAAACAATCAGCTAACATAACTCCCTTATCTCCACTTATGTTGAAATTGACTTCCATTCGTTTTGGAAAAATTTCCCAACCGGGAGCTGGAACCTTTAATCTTTCTTCCAATCGTGACCACGATGGATCGAAAAGGAAACTAATACCATTCTTCATTTTACCATTTACAAGAAGTATATCCTCTACTTCAATATCTGTTCTCAGATTACGTCCAACTTCCGCATAAATATATTCGTAATCACTATTTGTCAACCAACGTATCATATCAAAAATATGAGGATGATCGCAAAGAGAACCTCCTCTAAAACGCCGATCTCCTTCTGATAAAGAAATACGTTTACCATAACTTTCTTCTGGTATTCCCTGCCAAGGAAAAGCCCAAACAGGTGATAAAGTAATATTAGTAGCATTAAATCCCGATATATTACCCAACTCGTTTTGTGCAAAAATAGATTTCATTCTATTAAT
This sequence comes from Parabacteroides sp., assembly GCA_020026285.1. Next base: position 2,670 of record JAHHQS010000157.1, read on the forward strand.
AACAGGATTGTAATGCATTTCCAATTCTACCTGACAAACAATTCCTGATTGCTCAACTAGTTGTATCATCTCATCATACTCATCCATATCGAAAGAAGGTATCTTCATTGACAAAATATGAACACCTCGTTTCGCACATTCTCGAAACTGTTCTATATGACGATTATTTGCAGAAGCCATCACTACAGCTTCTATATCTGGATGTTTATCAAACATTTCCTTTTCATCCATATAACAAGGGACATCATATCCGCTTTGTAAAAAAACATCTCGTACAACTTCAGATTCAGCAGAAACTGCAACCCATTCCAAATTAGGGTTATCATGTAATGTTTGAAAATATTTACGGGTATGTCCATGAGTTAATGACAATATGGCTATTTTTATCGGTTTCATATAAATCCTCCTTAATCTATATTAATTTTTCGACTTTCTCTATCTGACAGAAAAGCATAATCCACTAATTTTAACAGATGTTTATGTTGTTGTAGACACTGTTCTTTCAAGGATATATCCTTCAACAAATCAAAAGAAGCACGGACCTGTTCTATTTCACACTCTTTTAAACCAAACAATTCATTATCAATATCTTTGTATATATCATTTCCTTGTTTCGTATATGTATAAATAGATTGTTGAGGTATTTGTGTATCCACAACTATATCGCTTGCAACACCTCTTCGTGCTATAATTTCATGACGCTCAACAATAGAACAACCTACAGGAACTTCATTACTTATTTCCACACTACAAATAACTCCATTATCTAACTTTACTATAACATTCCCCCCTCTATCATTAGAAAAAACGGCATGAAGTGATATTATTTTCCCTAATCCTATAAATTCACAGAGGTCAAATTCCTGATATAACAATGATGCTAAATTCCTTTTAGAATCAGTCATACGACAGAAACGAAGCATACATACATGCTCTACTACATTTTCTAAAGTCAATTTATGTAATTCAACAAATTTTCTATTACTTCTCCAACATTGTAACGGGATATCTTTTTCCCCTATTTCCTGATGAATAAACATCCATCCGGGTAACATATTCAAATCTGGATTAAAAAGTATATCATATTTTTTTAATAATCCCTGTAAAGCTTTTTGTATTTTATTCATAATAATATCCTTCTATTTATTATAGACATTTTACTCTTGAAAAATATTTCTTAAGATAAGCCGCATTTATTTCATCACCTCCTGGAGTATTCGCACTTGACCAAACAGGAGGAACTATACCACGTTCTATACATTTAGAAACAGTTTCTATTTCTAACCAATGAGCTATATAAAAATCCACTATATTTGAAACAGGTCCAATAGGCTTATCAAAGCCTTCTATTTTAACAATTGTATCACCTACTGGATTATAATCATCTATACAAATATCAGCTAATTCAAACAAGTTCTTTTTATTAGGATGTCGAATAAAATGATCTTTAGACATTTCGTTTTGCCAAAAAGAAGAACTAATTGCAATGACTTTAGCGCCACATTTTTTTGCTTCCATTGCAGCATCAATTGTTGCAGGGTTTATACCTATATTGTGAAAAATAATAAAAACTTCACCCGGCTTAATTTTGTAATATTTAACAATACTACTACCATAATTAACGGTTCTCTCTAATTCTAAATATTTAAGAGCTTGATTAAAAACAGATAATCCTGTTTCCATTATCGGATTTATATTAGCCAATCCTCCTGCTCGAAAAAACATTTCCCCCATGACTAATGTGGTGTGACCACCTCCTCCATAAACATGAATTAACTCATCTTTTCTAATAGCCTCAACCATCAAATCTGTTGCTTTATCTATATTTGAGCCCTGTTCTAACCTTACTTTATCAAGTAATTCTTTTGTTTTTTCTAAAAAACCTTTATCTGTTGATTCCATGTTATTTTTTTATTTTATAGTTTTTATCCAATACTTCACCATATGCTTCTCCAAGAATATCCCACATTTCCAAAGCGTGAGGAGCAGCTAAAGAAGTACCATATCCGCCTCTATATGTCCATGCAAAAAGACTATCGACCCCCATATCATCATATAAATGAACAATATCTTTTAACTCATTTAAATCCTCTGGTTCGTTATAATAATTCATCAACCATCTTTGAGACTCTTTATTATGACGTTTAGCCACATCTATGGTACGCTGCGTTATTGACTTAAAATAATTTCGAGGCAAACTATAATTAATTATTGTTGTACTGAAAACATCAAAAGCATCTACTTTACAAACTTTATCCCAGTTATCATACCCCCTGTTTTCCTTTACATAATAAGTATTTATAGTAGCATGTACACAACAAACAATGCGACTCGAAGGACGAATTCTTTTAATTAGTTCAGATGCATGCTGTAATATTTCCAAAGCATGATTTTCTCGAAATTCAATAACTTCTTTCGTTAAAATTTTAGGCATATTATAGCCATATTCTAATTCAAACTTTTTCTGACATATTGGACAACGACAACTCCAATCATCACCAGGCCCACCAGTAATAGATGCATAACTTTTAGGAAGAGCATAATGAGGTTCGTCCCAAAAAAATCCATCTGCATCTACTTCCCGTGCCAATTTTTCACAAATTCCATAAAAATAATCCTGAAAAGCTTTCGTATTAAAACATGCAGCAGGTAGAAATTCATCACTATATGCTGAGACCTGACGATTTCCTGGATTATTAGTCAAAAAATTACTAGCAGGTTCACCACCAAACCACTTACCAATTCCCCATGTATCTAAATAAACTTTCAATCCCATCTCCTTGGCTATCCGAGTAATTTTTACAATATTGGGTAACCAGAAATCTATATCAAATTCAGAAAGCGCTAAAATGACTGAATTACAATTATGATCTATCATTTCCTGAAAATCTTTCTGAGCATGTTCAGGATAACTTATGCCATAATAACTAACACCTGTTTCTTTTACACTCATAATCCTTTATACATTAATCATTTATTCTTTTGTTCGTACTTTCTCCGAGCTTCTCCTGTTAACTCAATAGCTTGAATAATTGGTTCCCTATATTTTTCTATTGTTGGCATCCAAAATGTTTGAAGAAATCCCATTAGTTTCTTATCTGAAATATGTTGAGAACAAAACTCAACTGTATTACCAATACTTTTGGGATTATTCTGATCATTACTAGCTGTTGGAATCTGATCATATCCTTCTTTCTCCAAATCAATATATGCTTTTACTGATGTATCTTTAATGTCAAAATTCTCTCTATAATACCAATTACTTTGAATTACAGATTTAGGCATCATTTTAAAAAACATATCAGGATGGTGCCATACATAGTCTGCCCAAACCCAAGGTCGGGCACCTCTGATCATAGCTTCTGAAAAATAAAAATATAAATCCCCCCACCATTGTTCATCTTGACGTACAATTATATGATCAAAGTTTTCCTGATGCTCATAAGTTTCCTCGTCCATTCCAAAATGAATAAATCGGGGGTTATCAAATATTTCTATTGCTTCTGCTATTAAATCCTTACAGACCTTATAATATTTTTGAGTAGAAAGCATACGGGAATATTCACCCATCCAAGCATCATGACATGCTGAAAAATTAAGTAAAGGAATTGGTTCTATTCCTGATTTACGAATTTTAGCTAATTCTTTACGCATCCTTTCCGGAGTCCAAGAATTACGGAGTGCTATTTCCGGATGACTATGCCAACATACAGAATCATCTAAATTAATTAAAACCATATTTATCCCTTGTTTAGACATCATTTCTATTGCATCATCCCATAACGATTGTTCAGGTTCAAAGTCAGTCCGTAATCCACCCCAATTACGAATACCTCCTGCGAAATTGAAAGATAAATGCATTAAACATGCCCATATTTTATCTGTAGATTTTTTTTCTAAAGTTGATTCTATAGTGTTAGAAGACATGGCAGAAACCATTTCTGGAAAACACCCTACTAATCCGACATTGGATAATTGTTTTATAAAATTTCTTCTATTTATCATACGATTATTATAAAATAAGATATACAATTCCTTGTTCCGTTCCATTTTAGACTATGGAGCGGAAATATAAACAACTGGATTCTTTTGAATCCTCATAATAGTTTAATTATTTAATAACCAGGATTCTGATCTGTAATAGCTTCATTATAATTCAATTCAGCAACAGGTATAGGCCATAAATAGTGTTTTTGATCAATTGATTGACCTCTGTGTAACATTACATAATGTTCGGCTAATCCAGAACGTTTTAAATCAAACCAACGCTTACTCTCTCCGACTGTTTCATAACCTCTTTCTTTCATACACAAATCAATAAAAGAATCTTTATTATAATCTTTCAACTGAAAATCTACTGGTGAAGGTTGTGTACTTGGATAACCATATGCTCTTCTATGAACTTTATTCAAGGCTTCCACACCCTCTACTGTTGGTGAATTTGTTGCACGACAAGATGCTTCAGCATAAATTAATAAGCAATCAGCGTAACGATAGGCAGGATAGTCATTTCGAGGATTTAGACCTTCTTTATCTGTATATTTCTTACAAAGAATTGTTCCTGGATCAAATTTATCATATTTATACCAATTAAAAACTTTTCTTAAATCTTTATCATCCCATTCTTTATATACAGAATAATTTTCATTACTATATAGAGCTAAATAACCATCAACGTTGATATATTCACGACCGACTCCATGAAGGAACAATGCAAATTCAAAATAATCTTCTTCTACATATTTTAAATAAAAAATTTCTTCACTAGTATTGTTAACAGCTGCACCATATAAATTTTCAAAATCACTTGATTGTTTCACCTCTACCAACGAATACACATTCGAATCTATTACTTCTTTAGATTTTTCTGAGGCTTTATCATAATTATTCATTGAAAAATAGACATCTGCTAACAATGTTTTAGCCGACCATTTTGATGGATGCCCTGCAACAGATATCTGATCAGGTAAATATGTTTCAGCATTTTCTAAATCTGAAATAATAAATTGATATATATCTTCAACAGAGCTTCTTGAAAGAGATTGCTCAGACATATTATTTTCATTTCTCAAGGGGACAGACCCCCAACAACGAACTAATTGAAAATAACTAAATGCTCTTAAAAAGCGTGCTTCAGCAATATATTGATTTTTCTCTTCATCATTAGTTGATTTAGCATTGGGCACATTTTTTATAATCAAATTTGCATTACGTATACTCAAATAAAAACATCTCCAAATATTCTGAACACGTCCCACATTTGTACTATTCAAACCTTGATATTCACTTGGCTGAGCCCAACTCCCTCTCCCTGCCTGAAACATATCTGAGGAAACTTCCAACATTGGTAAATACGTACCTGAATAACAATCCCAACCTCTCAAGGGAGAATAAATTGCTGCAACACCAGCTTCTATTTCACTTGGAGTATTATAAAAAGTCTCGACAGCAATAGCCTGAGGCTTTTCTTCTAAAATATCACTACAAGAACCAAGTAGTAATACTACAAATAATACTGTTATTATATTCTTCATAATTTTTTCTTTTATCATTTAAAAACCAACATTAATACCAAAAGTGAATGATTTTGCTGTAGGATAAGAATAATGGTCTATACCTTGTCCTATAGAATTTGATCCTCCTTGAGAATTAACTTCAGGATCCCAGCCTGAATATTTCGTAAATGTTAATAAATTCTGACCACTAACAAATAATCTCAATCTTTCCAACCAATTCTGATGCCATTTTTTCACAGGGAAATTATAAGCTAATTCAATATTTTTCAATCGTAGATAAGAACCATTTTCAACCAATCGATCAGAAAAGTTCATTGTTTGATTTCGAGTCACTTTTGGATACTTGGCATTTGGATTCTCTTTTGTCCAATTATTATTATATACTTCTTTAAGCATATTGGTTCCATATCCATAATCCAAGGAATTATCTACAGAACTAATATTTACAATATCGTTTCCTTGTGAACCTTGGAAAAATAATGATAAATCAAAGCCCTTATAACTCATAAAAGAATTTAAACCATAAATAAAATTAGGATTAGGATCTCCTATAATTGTCTTATCTTTTTGGTTTATAAT
>JAHHQS010000158.1 GCA_020026285.1 Parabacteroides sp.
GCACAACTTTTTACACATAAATATTTATCAAATTAATTCCGCCAACGGGTTAAATTAAGAATTAAATAAAATCAGGAATTGTGAATAGACTTCTTTTTTGCCTAATATTGTTCAGCACATATACAACATCTTTATTTGCTCAAAATAAAAACCTTGTAACCGGTCTAGTGTTCGATTCACAAGACAAAAGTCCGGTTGGTCAAGCCACCGTACAAATACTTTCCCTACCTGACAGTACCATGGTTACAGGAAACATCACAGACAATGATGGTCTATTTAAATTATCAGTCAAACCAGGGAAATATGCTTTAAAAGTGAGTTTTATCGGTTATACCACACATGTATCCTCTTTGCAAGTAGGCAATAAAGATGTCAATATCGGGAAAATCGCTTTAAAAACGGATGTAGTTCTACTGAAAGAAGCTGTAGTTACAGCACAAGCTCCCGAAGTTACCGTTACCGAAGATACTGTGGCTTTTAATGCTACAGCTTTTCGTACATCCAAAGGAGCCATGCTTGAGGAACTTATAAAAAAAATACCTGGAGCAGATATTGATGATGACGGAAAAATAACCATTAATGGTAAAGAAGTCAAAAAATTGATGGTTAATGGTAAAGAATTCTTCGGAGGTGATATACAGACAGGTATGAAGAATCTTCCTGTAGATATGATTGATAAATTAAAAACATACGATAAAAAATCAGATCTGGCCCGAGTTACGGGGATTGACGACGGAGAAGAAGAAACTGTTCTTGACATTGGTGTTAAAAAAGGAATGAACAAAGGGTGGTTTGGTAATGCAGATTTGGCTGGAGGTACTGAAAAAAGATATTCTGGAAAAGCTATGACAAACTATTTCAACGACAACAATCAATTTTCATTAATAGCTTCCGGCAATAACGTAAACGACAAAAGTTTTTCTAGTGGAGCTTCTCGCTGGAGAAACAACAATGGTTTGTATGCAAACAAAATGATTGGTGCAAACTTTGCCATTGAAACGAAAAAACTGGAATTGGATGGTAGTGCCAGATACAATTATTCGGATGCTGATATCCAGAAAAAAGGACAAATCGAGAATATTTTACCGAATGGTAACTCATATGTAAATTCTAATAACCTGAACAGGAATAAAGATAAAAGTGCTTATGCAAATCTTCGATTGGAATGGAGACCGGACTCAATGACAAATATCATATTCCGACCGAACTTTTCATGGGGTGATTCTTACAACTATTCCCATTCCAAGTCTGGAACTTTTAATTCTGACCCATACGAAATAGTTGATAATCCAAATGAATATTTAAGTTTGGCAGAAGGAAGTCTTACGAACTCTGAACTTGATAAAATCCGATTGAACCTTTCAAATAACAACCGGATTTCTAATGGGAATAACATTTCTGCAAACGGCAATTTACAAGTAAACCGTAAGTTAAATACGAAAGGAAGAAACATTACTCTCCGTACTCACTTTTCATACGGAGATAATACAAATGACCAGTTTACAAATAATTTCATTAATTACTTTTCTGATGGAATCATTACTAACAGAGATTCTATCAGACGCTTTATTCAAACACCAACAAACAATTATACAATAGGCTCTCAACTAACATACAGTGAGCCCATAGCTAAAGCCGTTTTCCTTCAATTCAGCTACAGATTTAATTATCGATACAATGAAAGCGACAAGAGTACGTATAATCTTCCATTCGAATGGTCGATAGGACAGCCTTTACCGGGTAATTTTGAAGACAATAAAGCTTCCATGAAGGATGAAAGTCAAAGTAAATATGCTGAATATAAGAATTTCAATCATGATGGAATGATTTCACTCCGTTTCATTCGTCCGAAATGGCAGTTATCATCAGGTCTTTCTTTCCAGCCTCAGCATACTATCATGTCTTATAAGAAAGATAATTTTGAAGTAGATACAACAAGAAATGTTTTCAACTTTGCCCCTAACATTGATTTCAGATATCGCTTTTCAAAAATCAGTCAGCTCCGTTTTACTTATCGTGGACGAAGCTCACAACCTAGTATGGAGAAGTTATTACCGATAACAGACGATTCAAATCCGCTAAACATCATTAAAGGAAATCCAGGTTTGAATCCTTCTTTTACACATAATGCAGCTCTTTTTTATAATAAATATAACAAAGAAAAACAACGGGGAATCTTTACACACTGGAATGCTTCCATGATACAAAATGCTGTTAGTAACAGCAGAATCTTTAACGAAGCAACTGGAGGGTGGACTTCTACACCTAAGAATATCAATGGTAACTGGAATATATTCGGTTTAATAGCCTTTAACTCTGCTTTAAAGAACAAGAAATTTACAGTCAATACTTTTACAATCACCAGATACAACAACAATGTTGGCTATTTGACCGATAATAAAACAAAGATTGAACAAAAAAATACGACAACGAATCTTTTCATCAAGGAAAGATTAAGAGGAACTTTTCGAAACGACTGGCTAGAATTTGGGATCAACGGAAGTTTCGGTATCAATTTCGAAAAAGACAAGCTGACTCCAAGCAACAATCAGAAACCATTTTCTTTTGAATATGGTGCAACAACAACATTAACGACTCCTTGGGGAACAAGCTTGTCAACAAATATTACAGATCAATCACGACGTGGCTATTCTGATACAAGTATGAACGTGGACGAATTAATCTGGAATGCTCAAATATCACAATCTTTTTTCAAAGGAGCTGCTACTTTGAGTTTCGAAGTTTTCGATATTCTGAAACAACAAAGTAACTTTTCTCGTTCATACAATGCAACCGGACGTTCAGTCTATACGTATAATGGTATAAATCATTACTGCATGGTTCATTTCATTTATAACTTTAATATTTTCGGTGATAAAAATGCACGAAACAAGATGGGAAAGTATGGTAATAACCGTCATAGTGGCGGTTACAGATCCGGATATGGAAGATATGGCGGAAGAAAAAGTTACTAAGAACGTATAAGTTAAGAAAAGAGATCAGCTGACTGTTCGTTTGTTCAGCTGATTTTTTTTATCTGTTCGATTATTTATCGATATAAATAAAATTTGTTTCGGACAATATCAAAAAATTATCTATTTTTAAAGCACTAAAATCTTTAATTGTTATAATCACTTAAATCAATATATCATGAAACGAAGAACATTTATTAAAACTTCACTTGCTACTGTTGCTACAACCGCATTTGCTTCTTCTTCTTTTGCTAATGCTCCGATACCTCAAACCGACAGACCTGTACGAGTTGGATTTATTGGTACTGGAAACAGAGGAACTGGTGTGATTTCTGAAATGTCTAGAAACACAAATATGCAAATCATTGCTGTTGCTGATTTATTACAAGACAAAATAGACAAAGCGTTACCGATACTTAATAAATTGAATGCAGCTAAAAATCTGCCGGCAATCAAAAAATCAAATATATATTGCGGTATTAATGCATACAAGGAATTGTTGAATAATAAAGAGGTGGATGCTGTTCTGATTTCGACTACAGCTTATGCTCATCCTTTTATTTTTCATGATGCAGTAAAGGCACATAAACATGTTTATTGTGAAAAGCCGGCTGCTCCCGACGTATATGGAGCGGTTAACATGCTTAATGATGCCAAAGGCATTACAGATCTTTCCTTAGTCATGGGATTCCAGATTCGTTATGCCACTCCTTTCAAAGAAATGGTTAGTAGAATTAAAAATGGCGATATTGGAGATATTGTTACGGCTCAACTGAATTATAATTCCAGCGAAGTTCCTATGATCCCTACAGAAGGAACTGAAGATGAATTCCGATTAAGAAATCATTTCCATTACTTAGGTCTGTCGGGAGGTATTTTAAATGACCAGGCTATCCACATGATTGATGTCTGTAACTGGGTTTTAGGAACAACTCCATCCTCGGCTATCGGGACAGGTAACCGCAGAAAAGCTATGCCTTTTGGAGATGCACTGACAAATTATCAGGTTATTTATACATATCCGAACGATATCAACGTTTCAGTCACAGCCTATCAGATGGGAACTGAATTCGGTGATGTTTGTGCACGATTTATCGGGACAAAAGGTTGGGCTGAAGCTCATTATTCCGGAGGAGTCTTCATAAAAGGCGAACACCCTTGGGAATCATCCAATCCTAACGGCTTATATGATGCCGACAAAAACAAGGGAATCTCATTCATTGAAAGCATAGAAAAGAAACAATACCTGAATCTTATTGAAGATGGTTGTAATTCTACACTTTCTACAATCATGGGTAGAGAAGCTGTATTCTCTGGAGAAAGAATTTTCTGGGATAAAATGCTGGCTGAAAAGAAACGTATGGACACAGGTATTGATATCACCAAGATTAAATAATCTGTTTCCTATAAAAATTAAATGTCCCCAAAGATTTTTTCCAAACAAAAAAGTTCTTTGGGGACTATTCTTACAAAAAGACTAATAGCGATCCACTATCACCAAATCTCTTTCTGTTACAGAGACATTATACCGTTTCTCTCTAAAAAAAAGGTCAAGAATAAAAATACTGAACGAATCTATATTATTTCTGAAGGCTGTATTTTTAAATACAAAACGAAACATTTCAATTCAAATAAGAAGCATTTGGAAATTTCAGTACAGAAATTTTATGTAAGTTTGTTGTCTGGATAGAATATTCCTGCAAGAATTGACATGAGTGAAAGTTACGAAGTAAAATTATTTGAAGAAATAGAAGAGCACAAAAACTCTATCTTTGTGCTACAACATGAATTGGAGGTAATGGTTCCTCAACACACCCATTCACAAGGACATATCTTGGTTGTGATGAATGGTGTTGCAACAATGAATGTTGAAAGAAATGCATATTACATTCCTTATGGTTATTTTGTCTGGATTCCGCCTGGAGTATCTCATCGAATTTCTTTTGAAGGTAAAAAGATCAAACTATTAAATATTTATTACCCTCCAATCGAAGAAGAAATACCTTTTTATCAGGAGGTTGGTGTTTATCCGACACCTTCTTTGCTATATCATACTTTTGAACAAGTACAGGAACATACTACTGTTTATCTATCCGATGATTGGCATTATGAATTACTGATGACTTTAAAACATATTCTGCCTCATATTATCAAAAAAGTAGTTGTACAATTACGTCTGCCAACAACCAACCATCCCATAGTCCTAAGAATACTGGATACCATTCATCAGAAATATCAAAGTCAGATAACAGCTCAAAGTATCAGTCAGGATATTGGACTGAGCGTGCGAACTTTAAGCAGATACCTACGTAACGAACTTGACACAACGTTTATCCAGTACGTTCAGACCTATCGGATTATCATGGCTATCAAGGAAATAGTCAAAAATGAAGAATCGATTACCAACATTGCATACAATGTAGGATACGAAAGTCTGACGGCTTTTAGTAATACCTTTTATAAAATAACAGGCTATCGGCCGAGTCAATTTCTGAAACAGGAATAATTTCAAGTATGTCCGAAATGAGCAAAAAAGTGACTTTTATAATAAATAGCAGCATTTCTCCGATATTTACCTTTGCATTCGAAAATAAAAGGTTAAAAAGATGTTTAGGAAAAATGTATTTCTCTTTTTTCTATTGATTTGTATACATGCAGTGAGTGCATCGCAAAATCCGATAGAAAAGAAGATGAATTTAGAAAAGGTACGTACCTTAATTGATCAGAACCGTTCGGTCATAATTGAAACACTGAACAAGCAAATCGCAACAGACAATCTGGAACAACGAAAATCGGAACGACTTCCCGAAATTCTTATGGGTGGTAATGGTTATCTCGGTAACAAAATTCCACTTTCTACTAACTACAAGAGTGATAATAACTTTTTGTATCATTTTAATCTGGCTTCGGAAGTCGATGTATATACAGGAGGACTACACAAATACGGCATCGAACGTATGCGTAAAGAACAGGAATTAAGCGACAGACAGCTTAAATCTGTTCAACAGGACGTGGAACTTCAAGCTTATATTTTACTTTACGACATTCACCGCAACATTAAATACAAAGATTTTATTCGTTCTTCCATTCATCTACGAGAAAAAGAATATGAACGTATAGAACAATTATACAAGAATGGTGTAGTTCTAAAGAGTGATCTTTTACGCTCCAAGTTATATATTACTGACTTGCAGAAAGACGAGGTTGAAATAAAAAACAGTATTGATATTCTTTCCGATAAACTTCGGGTTCTTCTTGGTATACAAGAAAATATCAGCATAACACCTGAACTTGAAAAAGATCTGGATTATGCCGTAAACGATTCTTTTGAAGATCTATACCAATGTACATTGCAGAACTCCCCTATATTGCAAATGCATCACATCCGTCACAATTGTGAAGAAATTGCATTAAAAGAGATTCATTCAGCAAAACTGCCACATTTAAAATTGTACGCCCAATATGGTGTCGGATCAGCCCAACCCGTTTTGGATTATAATCATCAGTTGGGAGGTGAAGTTGGTGTCAAACTGAGCCTTTCCTTATCTTCTTTTTATAAAACTAAAAACAAAATTCAGGCTCAACGCCAGCGTATTTCACGCGAACAATATGAATTGACAGACAAAGAAGAAAAACTTCGAAATTCATTATATGCGGTATACACACGCTACCATGAATCTCTTCTAAATATAAACCGTGCCATCGAAAAGATTGCCATGAGTAAAGAAACAACTCGTATACTTCGTAACTCATATTTCAATCAGCAAGCTTTATTAATTGATGTACTGGAATCAGAGACACAATTAATGGAAGCATCATTCGAATGGGTCGAGGCAGTTGTCGATTCTCAGAAATATTATTGGGCATTAAAGAAAATAAGTGGAATCCTATAAAAACAAAATAACGAAATGAAAAAAAGATTAGTAAACTATCTGGCACAACTTACAACTCTTTCACTAATAATCGGATTTGGTGTCTGGAGTCTTTGGTACGCTTATCGTATCTATAAATACGAAGAAACAAATAATGCACAAGTAGAATTATATATCACTCCTATTTCTTGTCGTGTAATGGGTTATGTATCTTCTATCAATTGTGTAGAGAATCAAATGGTAAGAAAAGGCGATACTTTAATGATCATCGAAGATATCGAATTTCGTTTGGCACATCAAAAAAACGAAGCAATGTTAAATCGTGCAATTGCAGAATTGAAAATTGCAAAGAAACAGATTGAGACAAATAAAGTTGAACAGAAACAATACGAAAGTGAGATCGTTATCAGTAAGATCAAGCAGGATAACGCAACAAAAGAATATAATCGTGTAAAAAATCTGTTGGAAAAGGAATCTGTCACACAACAGCAGTATGATAAGATTGAAGCCGATTATCTGTTGGCAAAGAAAGAAGTTGAAATTGCCAACTTTAATTATAATGAATCTCTTCTTCAAGGTGAAGAGCTTATCAACAGAGCTCAAGTTGAAGAAGCTAAAGTCCATGACTGCGAAAGTGAATTAGGTAAAAGTCAATTGAATCTGGAATATACTATTATCCGTGCCCCTTATGACGGAAGAATTGGTAAAATTGATATTCAGAAAGGACAGTTAATGCAGGAAGGACAAGTATTGACATTCATTACAAATGAAGCTGCCGGCAAATGGATTGTAGCAAACGTAAAGGAGACTCAGTTGGCAAGCTATCAAGTTGGTAAAGATGTTACAATCACAATTGACGCTATTCCTGACCGTGTATTTAAAGGGAAAGTAGAATCTCTTTCTCCTGCTACAGGAACTCGTTATTCTTTAATGCCGCCTAACAATGCTACAGGAAACTTCGTTCGTATTACTCAGCGTGTTCCGGTTCGTATTCAGCTTCTGGATATTGACGATGTATCAGACAAACTTCGTGGCGGTATGAATGCTTATGTACGCAGTACAAAATAATAAAGGATAAATATGGAACAACAACCAATATTCAAACCTTGGGTTCCGAACTGGTTGGCGATTCTGACTATCTTTTTGATTCTCTTTCCTTCGCTAGTCATTTTTGCCCTTTACTATAACAGTACTCTAGCTGTAGCCGAATATTATAGTATGGACGCGATGGATGTCCAATATTCGGTTGTAGTTATGTATGCGACAGTTATTTCCTATCTGGCATTGGACAGCCGTCTTATTAAATGTTTCCGGCTGGTCAGTTATACCGTTGTGGGAATTTTCATTAATACGGTAACTTGTTATATATGTGCAAATACCCGTTCGTGCGAAGTGTTCATGTTCAATCGATTCATTCAGGGAGCCGTATGCGCATTTCTTTGTAACATTTGTATGACATTGTCATTCACTCGTTTTCCTCCCAGGAAGGCCAGGATTATGGGTTACACTATTTTCTACGGATCACTAATGGTTTGTGTTCCATTCTCGGCAATCTTCGCCAATCTGATTCTAAATTATTTTGGAGTCGAATCCGTATTCTACGGATTTATTCTGATGCAGGTTCCAGGATTCGTTCTTCTTCTGATGACAATGAACAACCGATACCTGACAAGAAAGCATCCTTTAGCGCAGATAGACTGGAGCGGATTTTTAATTTATACAGCCATTGTTTCAATCCTTGGTTATATTTTGGTTTATGGACAGCAATTGGAATGGATAGAGTCCAAGAAAATCCGTTTTCTGATTATATTGCTGATACTTCTTACTCCGGTATATATATTAA
>JAHHQS010000159.1 GCA_020026285.1 Parabacteroides sp.
TAAATTCTGATTTATTGCACGATTAAGTTCAATTTTCTTATCAATAGAGCGTAGCATCTTACCAATACGTTTCTGCTCAGTTAATTCAGGAATCCATACGGAACAATCTTTGATTTTATCTGGAGAAGTATGGCGAATCTTTGTTTGTTGGGCGGCAGCACTTAGTTGTTGCTTGACTAAAGCAGAGGATATGAGATAGAAAGCGAAATTCTTATTTAATAACTCTTCTTTGCATACAATTTTCGCAACATCCTGGCTTTGAATATATTTACCACTCTCTGGTATAATAGCCGTAGAGCCAAGCAGGCCTATTGCCTGCTCTGTCAATGGAGTGATTATATCCCCTTCATCCATTAAAAACTCCGCTTTAAACTCTCCTTGATAGAAAAGATTATCTTTGGATTTATTCTCCTTAAAACAATTATTTTGATAATCAAAGTTTCCACAAGTCAAACGAATGTATTCACCCTCAGTGGCGTAAAACTCGCCACTGAGACTTGCACCTCGTGAGACATTAAGAATTTCTCCTAATTTATATTTTTTCAATTCCATTTACTTCATTGCTTTATGAATATAATCTTGAATCAAAGATAGATTGCCCTCTATCTCTTTACGCTTAATCAATAACTGATTAAGATGTGCTTTTTGCTGCGCTTTCTCTTGTGCGACTATGATATGGTCAATTCTTGCTCCGCCAACAAAAGGATATACGGTATCGACTTCCATTTGCGCCTCTTCAACTTTGCGATCTAATTCTACTAGTTGTTGCTGGTATTTTCGCTGTGCTTCTACAATGTCCAAATTATTTGCCGCCACAAACACATCCAGCAGATGGCGAATAGCATTAATCTGTTCCTGTGCATCTTTCGAAGAGTTATTAGCAACTATCAATGCAACAATTACAGCAATCACACTAATTATAGGACTTAATAGTGTAGCCCATTGGATTAATTCATCACTCATTGTTCCTTATCTCTTCATTTATCCAACATTCCCCTAACCTGTTTGTCAAAGTCTGAATCTATCCGTTGCGTTTTATTGAAAATATCATATTCACTTTCAGCCTTTGCCCTCGCTTGTGAGGCAGAGATACTTCCTTTGTCAGGCAAGATATGGTAATCATTAAAAGTCAGGAACTTGTTTACACTTCCAGCAAACTGTTCCATTGTAAACGCGTTATGACGTTCTATCTGATTCTCAATATAATCGAAATATGAGGTAACAGCACGTTCCAACTGACGTATCTCCTTTTCCTGCAAATAGTTCTTGGCTATTGAAACATCCGATTTCAATATACGTCCGTCAGGCGCATTCCTCCACGTGGTCAACCCCATATTCTCTTTGGTATGATCTGCCTTCGTGTAAATGATTTCAGCAGCTGTCTGCCCCATAATAGCATAATGGAAACGATTCTGTATCATAGCATAAAAATCGTGTGTTACAGGAGAGTTCTTATCATAATCTACACTACATTCGGCATAAATATCTGTAATTTGCTGCCAGATACGGCGTTCGCTTGCACGAATAGAACGTACCCTTTCCAACAATTCACGGAAATAATCCTTGCCAAATATAGCCGTTCCTTGTTTCAATCGCTCATCATCAAGTACGAAGCCTTTTCGGATGTACTCGTTCAGAATTCGGGTTGCCCATTGACGGAATTTTGTAGCTCTGACTGAGTTAACCCTATAGCCTACGGCAATAATTGCATCAAGGTGATAGAAATCGACAGTGGATGTTTGAGTCTTGCCCTCCATAGCACCATGTCGAGTGGTTATTTCCATTTTGGAAACAACCACTTCTTTCTGTAGCTCTCCTTCCTCAAAAATATTCTTCAGATGCTTACTGATAGCAGGAACCCCAACTCCGAAAAGCTGTGCCATAGCTTTTTGGGTACACCAAATGGTTTCGTCTTTTACGATGACCTGTACCTTTCCCTCTTCTTCAGGAAGATTATACAACAAGAACTGTATTTCGCTATTCATTGTTCTCGATATTAGCATTAAACCTTAAAGCCTCCAACTGCTTCAATATCTCTTCCTCCAAACGATGGCTTTCAGCAAATTGTTCGCTCAATGTCTTTTTGTATTCTGCCATGCGGGAGTTAAACTCCTCTTCCGTAATATCAACATAATCAATCTTGATGTCAAAATATTGGCCGGCAGACAACGAATAACCTTTTTCCTTTATCTCATCGTAGCTTACAGCAACCGAGAAATCCTCGACAGCTTCTTTGTTTGTGAATGTATTGACAATTAAGTCGATGTCTTCATTCAGCAATCTACGTTTTTTATTCTTCCCCTCTTTGTATTCCTCTCCTAACTTGCTCGCATCAATTAATATGACTTTCTCGGCAGAAGCAGCTTTGTCAAAGAACAAGACAGAAACATTTGTACCTGTATTTGCAAACACATTGCTTGGCATGGAGATACAGCCATATACCCAGCGGTTCTCTATAATTTTGGTCAAGACCTTTCTTTCAACACCACTTTTCGCGGTAATGAATCCTGTAGGAATAACAATAGCCCCTTTACCGGTAGTTTTCAACGAATTGATAAGATGCTGTATGAAACACAGGTAGATAGACATTGATTCCTTCTTCTTTGACGGCACAGACGGCACACCAGCCCAAAAACGGACTGTATCAGAAGCCAATGTTTCTCTAAAATCCGAGAAATCCAGATTGAATGGCGGATTGGAAACAACGAAATCGAATTTTCGAAGTGTCCCGTTTTCTTCCTTATGGTATGGTTCTGTCAGTGTATTACCTTGTACAACATTCGGAAGGCTTCCAGAGAGGTTATTCAGAATGAGATTCAGTCGAAGCATCTCACTGGATTTTTCAGATATATCCTGACTGAAGATTGTACAACGATCCTCCCCTATTTGATGAGCCAGGGCCATAAGCAGGGTTCCGGTTCCCGCTGACGGGTCATAACAGGTCATACCTCGCAAGTCAGCATTATCACCAACCAGCAAACGAGCCATTACCTGTGCGATGGCTCTAGGTGTGTAATATTCCGCATATTTTCCACCTCCTGCATTATTGTAATCCTTTATAAGATACTCAAATATCCGTGAGAAAAAATCATATTTTTCGGCAAAAACATTTTCAAAATTAAATGATGCAACGGAACTCATCAAAGAACGCGCAAAATCATCTCTTTTCTGCGGATCTGTTACAAATTGAGTGAGCGCACTGAATATATTGACTCTGCTTTTCCCAGAAGTTACAACTGAAAAAGTGTCCGCATTCAGATTTGCAATATCAATCAATGTAGCATCCAACCGTGTAGAAAAATCGCCTGCTCCGGAGGTATTATACAAATGCGCTAATGTATGCTCAGGTTTAAGCAAAGGAACGGATGCCGGAAGATAGCTGAACAAATCTTCGACTTCTTCTTCCGTAAATTTATCATATTCAGCATCCCATTTGTCTGCCTTGCTCAATCTTTCTCCATAAATTTTATCACGCTTTGCCTCATATCCGAATTTGTCATTGAAATACTTATATAGAAACATTTCCGTAATAATCTTGTACTCACCCCCGCTATTGGCAAGACCGAAATGAGAGGTGGTCGATTTCAATGAATCGATAAGGGCTATCGTAGCTTCCGATATATTTTGGGTATTTGCATTCATATTATTTATCTTAAGTGAACTCGATTGTATTGGTTTATATATTCATTTGCAATGAGATTGTTGATATACTTTCTGTCCGATATACTTGTATTTATCCCTAAATCTATGAGTTGATGACCTATCATAGCCAATATGTCTCTCTTGAAACTGTTTTCATTCGCTATAATGTTAATATCAAGATATATTCGGTTATCAATCTCACGTTTCATTTTTGACAAACTTTCTGCTATTTCGTATTCTGCTTTAGAAATGATAGGTTTTTCGCGTTTTTCATTTTCTTCCTCAATACGTTTATGAATACGGACAAAGCGCTCGTCTCCCTGATATTTCTTTTTGAGTATATTGTTGCGACGGTTGATTTCGCGAATTTTCTTCATCACTGAATCCATATAGTCAATACTTTCTTTCGCATCTTGTGTACTTTGGGGAACGAAACCTTTCTTTCTGAAATATTCCCTAAATTCGTCAGCTAAAATCACATACTTGTCCTCTGTTCTGTCAAAGTTGACTTCAAATTCTGACTGAACTCTTTCACAACGCTCTCGGATGTCATTGACAATAATACGCAGTTCCTCTGACAGACCTTTCTTAAACTCGAATTCCAGTTCTGAAAGGGCAACATTGATAATTCCGGACACATCTGCCTTATGTTCGGTACTTTCCAGCAGATTCATTCGTTCTATACGGTGTGAGACCTCTGTTATGAGTGTAGGGACAGCACCTTGGGGCAGACTGGCGACCTTCTCTTTAAGCTCTTCATCTCCAAATGCCCTTATTTGGTTTATGATTGCCTTTGCATTTTCAAGAGTAGAACGGAGCGTATATAGATTTTCTTTATTCTCAATCTCATCTATTTCCTTTCTGAACTCTTCAGGATTATCACAAGTATAATTGAACAAAATACTGCGGATTTCCTTTATCTGTTCTATAATCTGCTCCTTATCCACAATGAGTGTTTTTCCCACTGTTTCCATTTCACCTGTTTCCTCAATATCGGCAGTACGGTTCAATTCACGCAGATAGCGGTCATTAGTAGCATCGAAGTTTTCCTTGATATTCACAAAATCCACGACATAACCATACTTGAATTTATGGTATGGTCTGTTTACTCTTGTCAATGCCTGTAGTAAATCGTGCCCATCAAGGCTACGACCCAAATAGAGTTTCTTCAAGCGAGGAGCGTCAAATCCAGTCAGAAGCATCTGATTGACAATCAGAACATCAACTGACAACTTCTTCTTGTATTCATCAATGTATGCCTTGCGTTCTTCCTTGTCTCCTTCATCATGCAAGATTAAAGAAGCCTTCAGTGGTTTTGTATGATGTCCGTAAGCAATCATAGGCTCAGCAGCCATCATTAGATTTTCATCATGCTTTTCTTCTATATACAATGCCTTGTTGAAACGTTCTTGCCACAAACGATACATTTCACGGGCCTGCGGATTTGTCTTGCATACAATCATTGCTCCCACAGTGTCATCAGCCTGCTCTATACGAAACCGTCGGAAATCGGTAATAATATAGTCAATCAATGCATTGAGGTAAGATTCATCTTCAATGATCTTGTTACGATCAATATCACTTTTTCTTACTTCAATGTTACCTGCCAGTTTGTCAAGAATGCTTTCTATCTTTTCTTTATAGATTGTTTCGACAGGTTCTCTCATAAGTTTCAGAGTATAGCCGTCTGCTATTGACTTGTCATAATAATACGTGTCAATATAATCACCGAATACACGCCAAGATTCTCTCTCTTCCTTCAATAAAGGTGTACCTGTTAAAGCAATCTTTATAGAATCTTTATCAGCTGATAACAGATTTGCCAAGAAACTTCCCTGTGGGTTATAACCTCTGTGAGCCTCATCAATAAAGAATATACGCTGCAAACGGGTGCTGTAATTGGAATCAATCTGTATTTTAGCAGAATCCTGTTTGAATTTTTGAATATTGACCACCATTATCTCCGCTTTTCCTTCTGCATTTTCCGACAAATTCGTACTGCGTATATCTGACATCAATTCATCCCTGCTGTTAGCCGTCCTAACCGACAGTCCTCTTGCCACGAATTCATCCTTAGCCTGCTCCATCAGGTCTAGACGATCCACAATGAAATAAAATTTCACGGCGGTTTTCTTTGCTGCATAAAAATCCGTCAGACTACGTACGGAATAATATGCCAAAGCCGTTTTTCCACTACCTTGTGTATGCCAGATAATTCCGTTTTTTACGCCATTATCCAGTTTCTTTCGGATTGCAAAAGAAGCAAAAAACTGCTGATAACGCATTACATGCTTTTCCAACTGGGTAGTCTTACTGCCGTCTTCCAACTCGATCTTTCTGTCCACATATGCAAAACCATATCTCAGCAAAAACAGAAATCTCTCTTTACTGAGCATTGACGTTAAAATCCTGTTGGTCGGTGTATTTATATCTTTATTCGTATTATATTCAGGCAGGTTTTTGATAACCACACAATTTCTGTGTTGTAATATCTGTTTCTCCATACTATCAGATACAGCCTTATAAGGATACCCTGCCACAAAACCTTTATCAGCCTCACGGAAGACGTTGAAGAAAGCTTTACTTTTGGATGTGCAGCAATAAAATGCACCTTGAATCGGGACTCTACTTTCATTGTCATATTCCTGATTGTTGGAAAATATCATCAACTGAGTAACATTCAGGAATCTTCGGAATTTTTCGTTACGCATCCGCACGTTGATACGTTCCCTTTCTGCCAGAATACCATCATGGTTATTAGGTTTCTTGACCTCAATAAAAGCTAATGGGAGTCCATTTACAAAACATGTTATGTCCGGCCTGAAACTGTCTCCGCTATCCTGATTTTCACACTCAAATTCAGTGGTTACATGCCATTCATTACGACTGGTATCTTGGAAGTCTATCAATTTGATATTACTGTTGGAAGAAAGTTTATAATAAAACTCTCGTCCAAGGTCATTATTGTTAAGTATCAATATGATTCCACTTAGCAATTGCTTTGCCTGTAAATCAGACAACTCCGGATTCAAACGTTGAACGCTACGCAAAAACACATCCGTCAGAATATTAGTTTTGCTGTCATATTCTGTTATATTGTCCAAATATGTATATCCAAGCCTACACAAATGCAAGGCAGCCGGAACCTGTACTCGTGTATTTTCATTGAATTTGTATTCCATGACTTCACCTTTCTTCTTTATCAGTTATCAGGTCTTTTAAATCCACTTGTAGGATAATTGCTATTTGCTGAAGAGTCTCTAGATTTGGTTGAATTCTATTGCAAGCGTAAGCATTAACCATACTAAAACTCTTGTTAAGCTGCTTTGCCAGCCATGTCTGTGAAATGCCTTTTTCTGCCAATACTGCTTTTATCCTGTTTAGCTTCATATTATGTCTTTATCAAGTAACGCAAATATAGTGAATTATATTTGATAAATCGAATTGCTTTTACTATATTTGCTTCATATAAAAAATGTCATTATAATAAAAAGATATCGGATAATCCACATTCACTTCAAATATGAGCAAAGTGTTAAAACCTAATGATGCCATTAAGGCTGTTTACGAAGATAAATTCCTATCTTTTTTGCAGAATATTGGAGTTTATGAGAATGTTATATCTGGAACAGAAAAATGCAAATTTTGCAGTCAAGCAATCACCTTAGATAATATTGCAGCCGTTTTTCCGGAAAGTGGTACTATCAAGTTTGTCTGTAACAATCCTGGATGTACTTGCAAAATGAATAACTATTTTAACGAAAAACAATGATAAACTTTTATATCATCTTTCCTATCAGTATCTTATGTTTTTCCGCAGGCGGTGGAATTGTTTGGTATATCTTTACTCATCCTGAGATTTTAGACAAGTGGGCATCCTGTTTTTATCGCTTGTTCAAGGCTATATATAAAGAAGCTGACAAGCGATTTGTGAAGTATAATATCCAATCTATCATCAACGATTTCATTGCCAAACTCAACACCGACGTTCCTAATCTTGATGCTCAAAGGATTAATATTGATTGGATTGACGAGGAAATCACACCAGAATCCTTTCTCAAATCTGGGACTCTAGTTCTTCGGATGCACAAAAGTACTAACCAGAACCGAAATATTGTCAATGCCACGTATACATTCGTTTCTCGCGAGGTATTAAAGAAGGCCAAAACATATTTAGCATCCCACCAAAAAGATGCAATTGATTTATTTGTGTCATATAAGGTTTTAGAAAAGGCTGGTCACGATATTATGGATGCTTTTGTTCAAACCTATCTCCGTGATGGACTTGGGATGGCTTCAATCGACAAACTTTACGCGAAATTCGAAAAAATTGATACTTGTGGATTGTTTTTCCCAGTGTTTATTACTGAGATGACATTTCTTGGCGAGAAAATATTTGGGAAAGGCGTTAATCGTAATAAAATCTATAAGGAGGTTGATGACCTTGTCTCGTTTCTCTTAACTCTTGCGAACCGTAAGACAGGAGAATACTCCAACTTGGAACATGGTGGCGAGTATTCGAAATTTGCAATCAGAATTGTTGGCAAACAACATAAGATTGAAGAGGAGGGTAAGCAAATCTACATCAATAACATTCGGCAAATCACGCAGCCTATCGAAACATTATATCTCATAGGAAATTCCAGCAACAAACAATTCATCGATGGAATCTCTTCTGACTTGACTGAAGATGATGTATGGGAAATATTTCACAAAGTTGCCTCTAAGGCGAATTTGCGGACAAGTGAGGGCAAAGAGTTTGATGTCAAGAGTTACATTATATCGTTGAGAAAAAAATCCGTGACGATTGTCACACGGAGATAGTTGAAAGCAAATTCTTGAAACTTTTCATCTATCACTTTTTCAGGTAGGCGGTGATGTGGTAGGGTATAAAAGTTTGTTTGCAGTATTTATTCATCAATGGTATCAGCCCGTCTCAGATGGTGCGGTTTGTTTGCGCAAAATTCATTGATTGCCACATAATATATTGATAATC
>JAHHQS010000016.1 GCA_020026285.1 Parabacteroides sp.
CCCCCCTTTCAAGAATGAAAATCTTGCGTCCTAGCCGATAGACGAACGGGCCATCGTTCTAAAAATATCTTTTAGTTTTATTGGGATATTGTTTTTTCCCGATTGCGAGTGCAAAGATAGAGCATATTTTTAAACCTCCAAAACATTTGCTGCATATTTTTATGAATAATATTCATTTTAACTTTTGTTTAGAACTCATATCTTTCAGATGTATGTCTAAAGCTCTTACGGAAATGTTTATTTCCCAGATACATACACATAATGAAGCTGCTAGTAATAATAACGCTGTTCCGAATAGATAAATAGCCAGATTCATTTGGCCTATGTAGACAAAAAACATTGCAACGACGCAAAGTAGTAGGCTAAGGATACCTAGAATCTGCATGCTTTGGGTGAGTGAAAGCCTTTTCCTGAGATTTTTAATTTGTTCAATATCCTGAGGATTCCCGCTTTCCTTATATTGTTCCTTCAGGTTTCTTACTACATTCGCATAAGCAAGAAAACGATTGGTGTATGCCAGCAATATTAATGATATGGCAGAAAATAGAAGAGAAGGAGTTGTTAAATCGAGCATATTCAGATAAAATTATTATTATTTATAACTGTAAAGATTCTATCTTTGTTAAAAAAAGACATGTTGTGTACAACGAAAGGTATCGTACTTCACTCTATACCGTACAAAGATACATATTCTATTATATATATGTATACCGAATCATTCGGTAGAGCTTCCTATATGGTCTCTCGACGTACAGGAAAGAAGACTTCTGTTTCCAGATCATTGTTCATGCCCTTGTCTATATTGGATTTGGAAGTGGAACATTTAAATAAAAGAGATATTCATAAAATAAAGGAAGCCCGGTTGGCTTATCCGATGAATTCTATATTATATGATCCTGTAAAGAATGTATTGGCGCTATTTATTGCCGAGGTCCTTTTTCGAGCAGTTAAAGATACTCAGCCGGATGAACGTTTGTTTAGATTTATATCAGATTCTATTCTTTTATTGGATTCTGTAGAGAGAGGTGTTGCTAATTTCCATATTGTTTTTCTGATACATTTATTGCATTATTTAGGTATATATCCGAATACGGAAGATCGACGTGAAGGAACTTTTTTTGATATGATGAATGGCGTTTTCGTTATGCAGCAGCCTTCTCATCCGTATTTTTTGAGCTCTTCGGAAACCGTTGTAATGAGTCGTTTATTAAAGATTACTTACGAGAATATGTCTTTATATTCTTTTTCCCGCCAGGATAGAGTTCTGATAATTCAACGATTGTTTGATTACTATCGTCTGCATTTGCCTGATTTTGCAGAAATACGTTCTTTGCAGGTGTTGCAGGCTTTGTTTGATTGATGTGTGAAAATCCTTCTAGTTTCCATTGCAAAAGTTTGCCATTTTACTGAAAAGGTCTTACTTTTGTCTCGCAATTTTTTTGGCTCTGTAGTTCAACGGATAGAATAGCGGTTTCCTAAACCGTAGATCTGAGTTCGATTCTCAGCGGAGCTACATTTTCTTCATTATATATAATACTATTCTTTGTCAGAATAAAAGTATATGATAAAATCAATTCTACTTGTAGGCTTGGGAAGCTGCTTAGGAGGCATTCTACGTTTCCTTTTATCAAAAGTTGTTCAGGAATATGTAGTTTATTCATTCCCTTTAGGAACATTATTGGCAAATATATTTGGTTGCTTTATAATGGGTGTGTTCTGTGGCTTGTTTGAACAGAATCATTGGATGAATCTTCAATTAAAATCTTTTTTGACTGTAGGTTTTTGTGGTGGTTTTACCACATTCTCGTCATTTGCGAATGAAAACTTCCAGTTGCTGAGAGAAGGTAATATGTTATATTTCTCTCTTTACACAGGACTGAGTTTGTTTATTGGCTTTATGATGATTTATCTGGGTTACTCTGTGGTCAAGTTTTTTCAATAAATAAATCGGCTAATCAAATTTGAAATATTCCGAGATGTTGGTCTGTTCGGGAATAGACGAATTTGATTAGTCGATTCTTTTTCTTATCCGATTAATCTAATTTTTCATCATGATATTCTCCCCAATCGGTGTTAATTACTAGTTCGAAATTCCCATCTACAATACTTGGTGTGTATAAAGTTCCGGTATATCGTGTGATTCTATTCTTATATAAAGGAGCATTGTTTATCTTTCGTTGTCGTTGAATATCACCTTCGGAAGTTTGCGAAGTTAAGATCATATTATTAATAACAGCAGTAGTGGCTTCAGCTTCCGGTTCAGGAACAAAAGTATAGAAGAAATGTTTGATATATTTCCCCGGTTGTTTGTCTTCTGCTTTAAATTCGGTATTGATGGAAAAAGGCATTGTCTCTTTTGAAATACTTCCATCCAACAGATTGATCTTATTATATATACCAGATGTTTCGATGCTAAAGAAATCTATACTTTCAGGGA
Organism: Parabacteroides sp.; assembly: GCA_020026285.1. Next base: position 2,438 of record JAHHQS010000016.1, read on the forward strand.
TAATATCTGTCGGAACAAATTCTACTCCGGCAACTATTCTGTTTAATGTTATTGTAAACGATTGAGTTGTTTGTGTTGCATCTATTTCTATTTCTTCTGATCCCCAGAAAGTGTCTTTCATTTCCTTAAATGTCATAAGATTACTTTCTTCAGCGAATGTAATTCCTTCGGTTGAATGGGCAATAAAGCGAACTTTATAGATTCCAGCCGTGAAACTATATTGGACTTTCAGATTTTTTTGTTGTTCTGTTACATTATATTGTCTGTGTTCAATAAGCTGGTCCGTGTTGTTTTCGTAAACACCTAATTCAATAAAAAGAATTTTGTCTGCAGGTAATGTCTCTTCTTTTTCGGGAGGAACTGTTCCTTCGTCGGTTTGATTATTGGCAACAGGTTCACCAGGAATTCCACTCGGAATATTTTTTGTTCTAACAAAAGGACTGATTTCTTGCTTTAGGGCAAAATTGAAATTAACTACAACCTTTTTCTCAGGAATAGGTTCATTGATACTGGATTCATCACTACAGCTTGTAAACAAGCAAAGGCAGATAAATAAAAATGCTGTAAACTTTTTCATAGCAAGTATTTTTTTTCGTTAATTCGTTTTGATATTTGGTTATAAAGGTAAAAGAAATTATTCTGAAAAACAAATATTTGTCTTGATTTATCATGGGACTGCTGAATGGACAGGAATAGAACGTATAAGTTTGGCAGAGGAGAAATGTCTTAATTCGTGATAAAAATATTTTTGTAGGATATTTATTGTTTTTTTTCTGGATGAAATAGTTCGTTTCTGTCGGGAGAAACTGAAGAATAATGAATCATTGTTGTTTTAAACAAAGTTAAAGATAATCAGGATTGCTTCTTATAAGTCTTTTGAGCTTATAATGTTATAGTTATGATTGAAATCTTGTCTTCTATGAAATTCGCTTGTTTAGAACAGCTGTTTACTATACATCAGTTTTTTCAGGTTTTAGCGAGAAGGAAATACTATTTTTATATTTTGATTATTTAAAATTGAATTTAAGTACATGTTTGTGTTGAATACACTAAAAAGTTTAATTTTACGTTCATATATTAATATATAATAATGTATACTTATTAATAATAAAGAAGGCACTCAGATGAAAAATATATACGACTCTCGTCAGTTTCTTAAATATCTCTTTATTGTGGCTGCAGTGGTGATAGCTATTGCGTCCGTCTTTGTTTCCGATCTGTTGATTAAGGATCTTGCACAAGAGGAACGACGGAAGATAGAGGTGTGGGCCGAGGCGACTCGTGTGCTGACTAGTGAGGATCCTAGCTTGAATATGAATTTGATTCTGCAAATTATACAAGGAAACACCGCTATTCCAGTCATGCTTTGTAATGAACATGACAGTGTGATGAACTATAAGAATATAGAATTACCTGAAAAGAATGAAACGGATTTTCTGCAGAAAAAAGTGAAGGAGTTGAAAAATAAAAAGGAGCCTATAGTAATTGATATGGAAGATGGAACTTTTCAATATCTTTATTATGATGATTCCAGTATATTGAAACGGCTGCTGGTCTTTCCATATGTTCAGTTACTGGTTATGGCAATTTTTATTCTGACTGCTTTTTTAGCTTTAGCCAGTACGAAGAAGGCTGAGCAGAATAAGGTCTGGGTCGGTTTGTCGAAGGAAACGGCCCATCAGTTGGGAACCCCTATATCTTCGTTGATTGCATGGTTGGAATATCTGAAAATGAAGGAAGTGGATTCATCTTTGCTTTCTGAAATGGAAAAAGATGTCAAACGCTTGGAAATGATAGCTGAACGTTTCTCTAAGATAGGATCTACTCCGGAACCAGTCCCTGTAAATATATGCGAATCCATTCAGACAGCACTTGATTATATGGGTACGCGTATATCATCGAAGGTCAAGATTAACGTAGATGTCCCCGATCATCCAATCATAGTTTTAATAAATAATGCTCTTTTTTCATGGGTGATAGAAAATCTATGTAAGAATGCAGTGGATGCCATGGAAGGACAGGGTAGTATTTCATTTCATATCGAAGAAAAAGGAAAGATGGTTCGGATTGATGTTACCGATACGGGAAAAGGAATTGTAAAGTCAAAATTTAAGACTGTATTTAGTCCGGGGTATACCACTAAAAAAAGAGGTTGGGGATTAGGTTTGTCGTTGGTGAAACGGATAATAGAGTCGTATCATGGTGGAAAAATCTTTGTGAAGAGTTCAGAAATAGGAAAAGGAACCACATTTCGAATAGAATTAAAGCGAATGATACGTTAAAATCACTGAATAAAATGTCAAAAAAAGATTATATCGAAAAATATATGGATACAGTTTGTTTTTCTGTTAATTATTTTCGTACCTTTGCATGGTTTTTACATAAGTAGGCTTTGGGAAAAATTGAATTATACAATATTGATTTAAAAAATCTCACTCCAGGAGTATATGAGTATGACTACTTATTGGAGAACTCGTTCTTTGCGGATGTCGAAGGAGATTTAGTACAAAAAGGAAAGGTGAATGTCCATTTGGTGCTGAGAAAATCTGCTATGATGTCGGACTTAAGTTTCCATATTGAAGGAGATGTAGTGATTCCTTGTGATCGTTGTCTGGATGATATGGTTCAACCAATAGAAACAGATTCTCATTTGGTTGTTAAGTTTGGTGAAGAATATGCCGAAGAAAACGATGAGGTGATAGTAATCCCTGAAGAAGACGGAAAGATTGATTTATCTTGGTTCTTGTATGAATTTATCGTTTTGGCTGTCCCGATGAAGCATGTGCATGCCCCGGGAGAATGTAATGAAGAGATGTCCTCTAAACTAAAAATGTATCAGGCTGTAGAAGCTGAAGATTTGGAAAGTTTTTCTGACGATGAAGAAGATGAGGAGGACGATTCTGACGATGAAAAGGAGATAGATCCACGTTGGAATGCTCTTAAAGGTTTAATAGGAAATAATAATAATTAAAATAATAATAAAATGGCACATCCTAAAAGAAGACAAGGTAAGACAAGAACAGCCAAGAGAAGATCTCATGACAAGGCTGTAGCTCCAACAATGGCTATTTGCCCTAACTGCGGAGCATGGCACATTTATCACACAGTTTGTGGCGAATGTGGCTATTACAGAGGTAAGTTAGCAATCGTTAAAGAAGCTGCTGTTTAATTAATCAGCTGATTAATTTGACTCAGTAAAAGAAATAGCCCTAAAAAGAACTTTTTTAGGGCTTTTTTAGTTACCTCTTATATACAATATTATTATAGAATGGAAAAAATAAATGCTGTAATTACGGGAGTCGGAGGATATGTTCCCGAAGACATTTTGACAAATGAAGATATTTGCAAAATGGTTGATACCACTGACGAGTGGATCATGACCCGTGTTGGAATCAAAGAACGTCGAATATTGAAAGGTGAAGGTCGTGGAACTTCTTTCATGGCTATTAAGGCTGTAGAACAGTTACTTGAAAAGACTCATGTTAATCCGGAAGATATAGAAGTAGTCTTATTGGCTTCTACTACTCCTGATCATCATTTCCCAACAACAGCTTCAATTGTTGCTCATCATACAGGTTGTAAGAATGCCATGACTTTTGATATGCAGGCTGCTTGCGCAGGTTTCTTGTATGCATTGGAAACTGGTTCAAATTATATCCGTTCAGGACGTTATAAGAAAGTCATTGTTGTTGCAGGTGATAAAATGACTGCAATTACAAATTATGAAGATCGTACAACTTGTCCGTTGTTTGGTGATGGTTGTGGTGCCGTATTATTGGAACCGACTACTGAAGAAGTAGGTATAATGGATACTTTATTGCGTACTGACGGTGTGGGGTATTCTCACTTGATTATGAAATCAGGAGGTTCTGCATATCCGCCAAGCCATGAAACGGTTGATAATCGTGAGCATTTTGTTTATCAGGAAGGTCGTATCGTCTTTAAATATGCTGTCTCTTATATGGCAGATTCTGCTGCAGAAGTGGTAGAACGTAATCATTTGTCACAAGACGATATTGCATGGGTTGTCCCTCACCAGGCAAATTTGCGTATCATTGATGCTACAGCTAAGAGACTGGGCGTTTCAATGGATAAAGTAATGGTCAATATCCAGAAATACGGTAATACCAGTGCCGGTACTATTCCTTTGTGTTTATGGGAGTGGGAAGACAAATTGAAGAAAGGTGATAACTTGATTTTAACTGCATTTGGTGCAGGATTCACTTGGGGATCTGTTTATCTGAAATGGGGTTATGATGGAAAAAAAGCATAAGTCGGGTTTTGTAAATATTGTCGGTAATCCGAATGTTGGTAAATCAACATTGATGAATCGTCTGGTTGGTGAGCGTATTTCAATTATTACATCGAAAGCTCAGACAACAAGACATCGAATCATGGGAATTGTCAATACCGAAAATATGCAGATTGTCTATTCAGACACACCGGGAGTTTTGCGACCAAATTATAAGTTGCAGGAGTCCATGCTTAACTTTTCAGAGTCTGCTCTTGATGATGCAGATGTCCTTTTATATGTAACTGATGTTATTGAAACAATCGATAAAAATGAAGCGTTTCTGCAACAGGTGCAAAAAGAAAAATGTCCGGTTCTTTTGTTAATCAATAAGATTGATACAACTGATCAGACTGCGCTTGAAGCCTTGGTGCAGGAGTGGAAGGAAATACTTCCACAGGCCGAAATAATTCCTATTTCAGCGCTCTCTAATTTTAATATCGATTATGTGAAACAAAGAGTGGAGGAGCTTATGCCCGTATCTCCACCTTATTTTGAAAAAGACGCGCTTACTGATAAGCCGGCTCGTTTCTTTGTGACAGAAATCATTCGTGAGAAAATACTTCTGTATTACCAAAAAGAGATACCTTATTCGGTAGAAGTAGTCGTAGAGCTGTTTAAAGAGGATGATGAGATGATTCATATCAAAGCGCTCATTATATGTGAACGTGATTCCCAAAAGGGCATCATTATCGGGCATAAAGGACAAGCGTTGAAGAAAGTGGGTGCAATGGCTAGAAAAGACATTGAACGCTTCTTCGAAAAGAAGGTTTTCTTGGAAATGTTTGTCAAAGTAGAAAAAGACTGGCGAAATCGTGATAATATGCTTCGTGCATTTGGTTATCGCCTGGAGTAAAAAACAACAGCAATACGGAATTTTGAATTATGGGAAATCTTGTAGCAATTGTTGGTAGGCCCAACGTAGGAAAGTCCACTCTTTTTAACCGCTTGACTCAAAGTCGTCAGGCTATTGTTAATGAAGAAGCTGGTACAACACGCGACCGCCAGTATGGTAAGGTGGAATGGTTGACTAAAGAATTTTCACTGGTTGATACCGGTGGATGGGTAGTTAATTCAGAAGACGTTTTCGAAGGTGAGATTAATAAACAGGTGAAAATCGCTATTGAAGAGGCTGATGTGATCTTGTTTGTTGTCGATGTTGAAGGTGGCTTGACTGATTTGGATGACGAAGTAGCTGATATTTTGCGTCGTTGCCGTAAACCGGTTTTGGTTGTGGCTAACAAAGCAGATAATTTTGAGGCACATATGAATGCTGCCGAATTTTATTCATTGGGATTAGGTGATCCGATTTGTATCTCTGCAATTAATGGATCATGTACCGGTGATTTATTAGATGAAATTCTGAAGGTTATGCCGGAAGACAAACCATTGGAATTGGAAGAGGATTTACCTCGTATCGCAATCGTGGGACGTCCTAATGCTGGTAAGTCATCTTTGATTAATGCTTTCATAGGTGAAGAACGCCATATCGTAACAGACATTGCCGGAACTACTCGTGATTCAATTTACACGAAATATAATAAGTTCGGAATGAACTTTTATCTGGTTGATACAGCTGGAATTCGTAAGAAAGGCAAGGTTAATGAGGATTTGGAATATTACTCAGTAATCCGTTCTATTCGAGCAATTGAGAACTCTGATGTTTGTGTTTTGATGATTGATGCTACTCGTGGTATTGAGAGTCAGGACTTGAATATTTTCTCATTGATTCAGAAGAATAAGAAAGGGTTGGTGGTCTGTGTAAATAAATGGGATTTGGTGGAAGATAAGAGTCAGAAGGTGATTAATTCTTATACAAATGCAATTCGTACACGCTTGGCTCCGTTTACTGATTTCCCGATCTTGTTTATCTCTGCAATGACTAAACAGCGTATTCTGAAAGTTTTGGAAACAGCGAAAAACGTTTATGAAAATCGTAAACGTCGTGTAACGACTGCCAAACTGAATGAAGTCATGTTGCCTATCATTGAGAATTATCCGCCACCAGCATGGAAAGGTAAATACATTAAAATTAAATACATTACTCAGTTGCCAGCAGTAAGTATTCCTTCATTTGTATTCTTCTGTAATTTGCCTCAGTGGATTAAAGATCCTTACAAACGTTTCTTGGAGAACAAGATTCGTGAGAATTGGAATTTTAGCGGTACTCCGATGCATATCTTTATTCGTGAGAAATAATAAAACGATTTAAGTTTTAATCTTATATATAAGGCAGCAGTTATAAACATTTCCTGAACATTAAGGGAATTTTGTTTGTAGCTGCTGTTTTTTTGTCTTTTTGTATAAAAGCTAATCGTTAAATAAATAAAAAAAGAAACTTTTGTCATAAAATATTCTTTATTTTGCAAAGAATTTAGGAAAAAATCGCCTGAACATTTTTCCCTTGTTGCAAACATGAATAATTTAGGCTCTAATGACTGATAATAAAAAAGTTAGTACTATTTCTTTCTTTCATTCCCGCTTTACTTCGATAATAAGTATAGCGCTTGTTTTGTTTTTAATGGGATTGATAATCTTAATGGGATTATTAGGAAACAAATTATCTGTATATGTGAAAGAAAATATGGCGTTTTCAATTGTTCTGAAAGACAATCTGAAAGAGATGGATGTAAAACGAATGCAGAAGAATCTGGAAGCGCTTCCGTATATCAAGTCGACAGAATATATCTCTAAAGCGCAGGCTGCCAAGGAACTTGAAGAAGAGTTGGGTGAAAATCCGGAAACCTTCCTTGGTTTTAATCCGTTACAGGCTTCTATCGAAGTGAAGTTACATTCTCAATATGCCAATCCGGACAGTTTGAAACTGATAGAAAATAAAATCAAAAAATATACCTCAGTATCTGAATTGCTTTATAGAAAGGACATGATGGAACTGGTTCAGAATAATATGCAGAGAATAGGTCTGATATTATTGGGTCTGGCAGCTATTCTGATGATAATCTCGTTTGTCCTGATAAGTAATACTATTCGTTTATTGATTTATTCCAAACGATTCCTGATTCATACGATGCAATTGGTCGGGGCTACTGCCGGATTTATCAGAAGACCATTTGTTTGGTATAATGTGGTAAGTGGAATAATAGCATCTGTCTTTGCAATATGTATGCTTTCTATAACATTATATTATTTGCAAACAGAATTAACTGGATTTATTCAGATTTTAGATATTCCTACATTACTGACGGTTTATGGATTGGTAGTTCTTCTCGGTATTTTTTTGTCGATAGTGGCTACAATTATTTCAGTGAATAAATATCTGAAAATGAGTTTTGATAAATTATATTACATTTAATAGAAGATAAATTATGGCGAAAAACAATTTTGCTTTTGGTAAGAAAAATTTTATACTGATTGCTGGTGCAATCGTATTGATTATAATAGGTTTTGTAATGATGAGCGGAGGAGGTTCGAATGATAGTTCTTTTAATCCCGAGATTTTTAGTACTCGCCGTATTGTCGTTGCTCCGGTTATAACATTTATTGGTTATATGGCTATTGTATATGGCATTTTGAAGAAAAGCGAAGACAAGAATAGCGATAAACAAGAATAAAACATCTGAAGAATGAATGGATTAGAAGCTTTAGTGTTAGGCTTGCTTCAAGGACTGACTGAATATTTACCGGTAAGTAGTAGTGGACATTTAACCATAGGTTCAGCTTTGTTTGGTATTGAAGCAGAAGAAAGCCTTTCTTTTACCATTTTGGTGCATATTGCAACTGTATTAAGTACGTTGGTGGTTTTATGGAAAGAGATTGCATGGATCTTTAAAGGATTCTTTCGCTTTCAGATGAACGAAGAAACCAGATATGTCTTTAATATACTGATATCCATGATCCCTGTTGGTATTGTCGGTTTATTCTTTAAAGATACAGTTGAGGCCATCTTTGGCTCAGGTTTGCTGATTGTTGGTTGTATGTTGCTGTTAACAGCAGTATTGTTAGCATTCTCTTACTATGCAAAGCCTCGTCAGAAAGAAAAGATTTCTTTGCGCGACGCTTTTATAATAGGATTGTCACAGGCTTGCGCAGTTATGCCGGGACTTTCTCGTTCAGGTACAACAATCGCCACTGGTTTATTGTTAGGAAATAAGAAAGAACATCTGGCTCAGTTCTCATTTTTGATGGTTATCCCTCCAATTTTGGGAGAAGCTCTGCTGGATCTTATAAAAATATTGCAAGGTGAAAACTTTGGTGGAGATATTCCTGCCAGTTCATTGGTTATTGGATTCTTTGCTGCTTTCTTGTCTGGTTGTCTGGCTTGTAAATGGATGATTAATATAGTCAAGAAAGGCAAGTTGGTTTACTTTGCTATCTATTGTGCTATAGTTGGTGCTGTAACTATAATTTGTTCATTGTTGAATTAAAGGATTTAGATGGATTTTATTGCAGGAGAAGTTTTATTCTTCAACAAACCGTTAAAATGGACTTCATTCGATTTGGTAAACAAGTTCCGGTATAAGTTGTCGAGAAAGCTTAAAGTGAAAAAGATTAAAGTAGGACATGCCGGTACACTTGATCCGTTGGCTACAGGAGTAATGATTGTCTGTACAGGTAAAGCTACCAAACGAATTGATGAGTTTCAGTATCAGACTAAAGAATACGTTGCAACTTTGAAGTTGGGAGAAACAACCCCTTCTTTTGATTTGGAGAAAGAAGTGGATGCCGTTTATCCGACCGAACATATTACTCGTGAGATGGTTGAAGAGGTTCTGGAGAAGTTCGTAGGTACTATCGAACAGATTCCTCCGGTCTTCTCGGCATGTAAGATTGATGGAAAGAGAGCTTATGAACTGGCACGTAATGGAGAAGAGGTCCCTTTGAAGGCAAAGACTCTGATAATTGACGAAATTGAATTGCTGGAATGTAATCTGCCGGTAGTTAAGATTCGTGTCGTTTGCAGTAAAGGAACTTATATTCGTGCTTTGGCTCGTGATATTGGAGTAGCATTGCATTCGGGAGCTCATTTGATTGCTTTGGAAAGAACTCGTATTGGTGATGTCACATTAGATAAATGTATGGATCCGGAAGAGATTGATGAGTTTCTGGAACGCGCCATCCCAACCGAGGTTACAAATGATTAAGTAAAAGAATAAATATATTTAATATGAAGTTATCTAAGTTCAAATTTAATCTGCCGACAGAACAGATTGCATTGTATCCGTCGAAGAACAGAGATGAATCAAGATTAATGGTTGTTAACCGCAAGACAGGAGAGATTGAACACAAAATTTTTAAAGATGTACTTAACTATTTCGGAAAAGATGATGTGTTTATCTTCAACAATACAAAAGTCTTTCCTGCTCGTTTGTACGGAAACAAAGAAAAAACCGGAGCCCGTATCGAAGTTTTCTTGCTTCGTGAGTTGAATGAAGAATTACGTTTATGGGATGTTTTAGTCGATCCGGCTCGAAAGATTCGTATTGGAAACAAACTTTATTTCGGCGAAGATGATTCAATGGTAGCCGAAGTAATAGACAATACAACTTCACGTGGTCGTACATTGCGTTTCTTGTATGATGGAAATCATGATGACTTTAAAAAGGCTTTGTATGCATTGGGTGAAACTCCACTTCCTAAATATATCGATCGTCCGGTAGAAGAGGAAGATGAAGAACGTTATCAGAATATTTTTGCTTCTGAAGAAGGGGCTGTGGTTGTTCCTGCTGCCGGATTACATTTCAGCCGTGAACTGATGAAACGTCTTGAAATCAATGATTGCCGGTTTGCATATCTTACATTGCATAGCGGACTAGGAAACTTCCGTGAAATTGATGTGGAAGATTTGACCAAACATAAGATGGATTCTGAACAGATGTTTGTGAATGCTGATGTTGTTGACATTGTAAACAAGGCAAAGGATGCTCAAAAACAAATCTGTGCTGTAGGTACTTCTGTAATGCGTGCTATTGAAACAGCTGTAAGTACTGATGGTCACTTAAAAGAATATGAAGGCTGGACTAATAAGTTTATTTTCCCTCCTTACGATTTTAGTGTTGCAACAAGTATGATTACCAATTTCCATTTACCTCTTTCAACATTATTGATGATGGCTGCTTCGTTTGGTGGATATGATTTGATTATGGAAGCTTACGACGTAGCTTTGAAGGAAGGTTATAAGTTTGGTGCTTATGGTGATGCCATGTTGATCATTTAATGTAATAGAATATATGTCGTTAGTTTGCTTGAGTTTGGGAACAAACATTGGAAACAGACGTAAAAATATGATAACAGCCGCAGCGCTGTTGGCTGAAAGGGCGGGTGATGTCCTGGCCCTTTCTGCTTTTTATGAAACAGAACCTTGGGGATTTGTTTCGGATAATAAGTTCTTGAATGCAGCTCTTCTGCTTGATACGGAGCTTTCTCCATTCGAATTATTATATTTGACTCAGGAGATCGAACTGGAATTAGGCAGAACCCAGAAAAGTGATGGCGCTTATCATGATAGAACGATTGATATTGATCTGCTCCTCTATGATGATTGCGTACTGAATACAGAAGAACTTGTTCTGCCGCATCCTTTGATGCAGGAAAGATTGTTTGTAATGGAGCCTCTGGCAGAGATTCAGCCGATGCGTAAACATCCGGTGCTTCATAAAACAATGTATGAACTTTATCAGGAATTGATGAATCAGAGATAATCTGCAGACGAAAGAATTAATCATTTTTTATCACAATTAGAATAATAAGATATATGAGCGATATTGAAAGTATTATAACAGGTGGCGGTATGGTTTTCAAAAAGAAGGCTTCTGACGGTTCAAAAAAAAATGACAGACCGAAGATATCTGACTTTCTGAGAGGTACTCATGGCTCGGGTGCAGCTAAGATGAGAGCCGGTTTCAAGTTGAAGAAGGCTTTACGTAATACAAAAAAGAAAAAATAACAATTGGAAAACAAGGTTTCCAATTAAAAAACAGTATATTTGCAGTCCGAATTGATGTGGATAGATTTGTGCGCTTGCAACCACAGGAAAAAATGCTAAATACAACGCTTCAACTTTGCCTTAAGGCAAATGATTTCCTATCCGAATCAATTCATTACTTTTTATTTCAAATATTATTTCAGTAATGAGTTATTTATTTACCTCCGAATCCGTGTCTGAAGGACACCCCGATAAAGTAGCCGATGAAATTTCGGATGCTTTGCTAGATGAGTTTTTAGCCTATGATAAAAATTCAAAAGTAGCTTGCGAAACCCTTGTAACAACTGGACAGGTTATCTTGGCCGGAGAAGTTAAATCAAATGCATATGTTGATGTTCAGGAAGTAGCTCGTAATGTGATTGAAAAAATTGGTTATACCAAGAGTGAATATCAGTTCGAAGCCAAGTCTTGTGGCGTGTTCTCTTCCATCCATGAACAAAGTGGTGATATCAATCGTGGTGTAGAACGTGAAAATCCTTACGATCAGGGTGCCGGCGATCAGGGTATGATGTTTGGTTATGCTACTAACGAAACAGAAAACTATATGCCTCTGGCTCTTGATCTTGCTCATAGCTTATTGATTGAGCTGGCTAAGATCCGTAAAGAGGAATCTGATTTGATGCCTTACTTACGTCCGGATGCTAAAAGTCAGGTTACTATTGAATATGACGATAATGGTCGTCCTTTGCGTATTGATACTATCGTTGTTTCAACTCAGCATGATGAATTTATCGGTCCTAAGGGGATTTCTCAGGAAGCTGCCGATAAGGCTATGCAGGATAAGATCGCATCCGATGTGAAGAATATTCTTGTACCTCGTGTCAAGGCTCAATATCCGGCAAATGTTCAGGCATTGTTCGACGATAAGATTACTTACCACGTTAATCCTACAGGTAAATTTGTAATTGGTGGTCCTCATGGTGATACAGGTTTAACTGGAAGAAAGATTATTGTTGATACTTATGGTGGTAAAGGTGCTCACGGTGGTGGCGCTTTCTCCGGAAAAGATCCTTCAAAAGTTGACCGTTCTGCTGCTTATGCAGCTCGTCATATTGCTAAGAATATGGTTGCTGCAGGTGTGGCCGACGAAATGCTTGTCCAGGTTTCATACGCTATTGGTGTGGCTAAACCTATGAATATCTTCGTTAATACATACGGACGTTCAAATGTGAATATGTCTGATGGTGAAATCGCTGAAAAAATCTGGGAAATCTTTGATATGCGTCCGAAGGCTATTGAAGAACGTTTGAAGCTTCGTAATCCGATTTATTTCGAAACTGCTTCATACGGCCATATGGGACGTAAGCCTCAGCATGTCAGAAAAGTATTTACTTCTCGTTATAATCCGGAACCTGTTGTTTGTGATGTAGAATTGTTTACATGGGAGAAACTGGATTATGTTGACAGAGTGAAGGAAGCTTTTGGATTGAAATAAAATGAAATAATTCCTCTCGAAAGAAGAGGATTATAGATAGAAAGAGAAGGATGGGAGACTTGTTAATGAAGTTTCCCATCCTTTTTGTTTTTGGAGAGGCGGAAAGAGTCCATTCTGTCGGTTTTCGATTATCTGCATATTACAAAGAGTTAATTCTGTCGGATTAGAACTTTCTTCAAGTTTCTTTTGAGAAAAATATAATAAATCTAAAAAAATGCAGATATTTGTGTTCTTCAATTTTAAAATATTGATTTTATGTACAAAACAATTCGTCTAATGGGATGCTTGCTCCTTTTGTGCTTGTTTGCTGCATGTACAAATGAACCGGCAATCTCCTATGAATCGGTTCCTAACGATCCTATGAAATCCCGTATTTACACTTTAGATAACGGGTTGAAAGTGTATTTAACTGTAAATAAAGAAACTCCTAGAATTCAGACTTATATTGCTGTTCGAGTGGGAGGTAAGAACGATCCGGCTGAAACGACAGGTCTGGCTCACTACTTTGAACATCTGATGTTTAAGGGTACCAATCATTTTGGTACTCTGAATTATGAAAAAGAGAAGCCAATGTTGGATGAAATAGAACGTTTGTTCGAAGTCTATCGCAAGACTACAGATGAGGCTGAACGCAAAGTTTTGTATCATCAGATAGATAGTGTCTCTTACGAAGCTTCCAAATTGTCTGTTCCGAATGAATATGACAAGTTAATGGCAACAATCGGTGCAACCGGAACAAATGCTTACACCGGTTTTGATCAGACTGTGTTTGTTGAGGATATCCCTTCAAACCAGGTTGAGAACTGGGCAAAGATTCAGGCTGACCGTTTCGAAAATTGCGTGATTCGCGGATTTCATACAGAACTGGAAACTGTTTATGAAGAAAAGAATATGTCGCTGACCAGCGATAGTCGTAAAATGCAGGAAGCTCTTCTGGCTTCTTTGTTCCCGGATCATCCTTATGGAACACAGACTGTGTTAGGTACTCAACATAATCTGAAGAATCCTTCTATTACTAACATCAAGAATTATCACAAGACATGGTATGTTCCTAATAACATGGCAATCTGTATGTCAGGTGATTTCGATCCTGATCAGGTAGTTGAAACAATTAAGAAATATTTCGGTCATCTGAAACCAAATCCTAATCTTCCGGCTCCTCCTGCAATCAAGGAATCACCAATCAAGGCTCCGGTTGTGAAAGAAGTCTTGGGTGTAGATGCCGAGAATCTGATGTTAGGCTGGCGTCTTCCGGGTGCTGCTTCAAAAGAACAGAACGATATTTTAGGTCTTGTATCATTGATTCTATATAATGGCAAGGCTGGTTTATTGGATGTTGATTTGCTTCAGCAGCAGAAAGTACTGTATTGTTATGCCGGTACTTTTGGTCTGGCTGATTACGATGCTTTCATCGTTGCGGGTGCTCCTAAGGGAGGACAGACTTTGGATGAGGTGAAGAGCTTGTTCCTGTCGGAAGTTGAAAAGCTGAAGAAAGGTGAATTCAACGAAGATCTGTTGCAGGCTGCTATCAATAATTTCAAATTGGCCGAAATGGAACAGTTGGATTCAAACGAATCTCGTGCAGAAATGTTTGTCAGCTCATTTGTCAATAAGGAGAACTGGGAGGATAACGTCAATCAGTTGGATAGAATGAGCAAAATTACCAAACAGCAGATTGTTGATTTTGCCAATAAATATCTGGGTGATAATTATGCTGCCATCTATAAGAAACAAGGTCAGGATCCAAATGAAAAGAAGATCGATAAACCTCAGATTACTCCGATTGTCATGAATCGTGATAGCTCAAGTACTTTCCTGAAAGAACTTCAGGCAACGGCGGTTACTCCAATCGAGCCGGTCTTCCTTGATTTCGACAAAGACCTTGATAAATTACAGGCAAAGGCTGATATTCCTGTATTGTATAAGCAGAATACTTCCAATGATCTGTTTACATTGATGTATGTATTCGATATGGGTACAAAAGAAGACAAAGCTATGGGTGTTGCTTTCGATTATATGGAATATCTGGGAACATCAAAGAAAAGCTTGCGTGAAATTAATGACGAGTTCTTCAAGCTGGCTTGTTATTTCAAGGTTCATCCGGGAACAGAACGTACTTACGTGACTTTGACAGGTCTTGCTGAGAATATGCCGAAAGCGATGACTCTGTTTGAAGATATTCTGGCTGATGCTCAGGTTAATAAGCCGGCTTACGGCAATCTGGTTGCTGATATATTGAAATCAAGAACTGATGCAAAGTTGAATCAGGCTCAGAATTTCAGTCGCCTGGTTCAATATTCAATTTATGGTGAAAAGGCTCCTTATCGGAATCTGTTGTCTACAGCCGAACTTCAGCAGATGGATCCTCAGCAACTGGTTGATCGCATCCACAAGATCAATTCATTTGAACACAAGATTTTGTATTATGGTCCGGAAACAGCACAAAAAGTGGTTGATATCATTAATGAAAAGCATAACGTGCCTGAAAAGCTGATCCCGGTACCTAAGGCTGATGATGCTAAAATGTTGGAAACAAAAGACAATAAGGTGTATTTCGTACAGTACGATGCAAAACAGATTTATTTCTCAGCAGTCTCAATCCGTGATGAGAAATTCGATCTGAATGTTGAGCCTTATGCCGATATGTACAATGAATATTTTGGAGGAGGTATGAATTCTATCGTATTCCAGGAAATGAGAGAATCAAGAGGTCTTGCTTATTCAGCTGCAGCCAGTCTGATTTCTCCATCTAAGTTGAATGATCCTTATGTTTATCGTACATTCATCGCTACTCAGAACGATAAGATGATCGATGCCATGAAGGCTTTCGATGAAATTATCAATCAGATGCCTGAATCAGAAAAAGCATTCGATCTGGCTAAAGAGTCTTTGATTACACGTCTGCGTACCGATCGAATTATTAAATCGGATGTTTTGTGGGCTTATCTGAATGCTCAGGATTTAGGTCTTTCAATTGATACTCGTAAGAACTTGTTTGAGAAAGCGGCAACCATGACATTGAATGATGTAAAAGCTTTCCAGCAGAAATGGGTGAAAGATCGTAAATACAATTATGTCGTTTTAGGAGACGAAAAGAATTTGGATATGGAAGGTCTTTCTAAATATGGCAAGATTGAGAAGTTAAGTCAGGAACAGTTGTTCGGTTATTGATTTCTAATTCGTTAAATTAAAATTTATGAATAAGGTACAGTATATAATGGCAGTAGCGGCAGTCGTTCTAGGAATGACTTCCTGTACTTCTGAACCGGAATATAAGGTCCCGGTTTATGGCTGGATGGGTGAAGGTGCTAAAACAACAGAAGCGACACTTAAGACAGATTTCAGTAAATGGAAATCTCATGGATTGGATGGCATTTGTTATAATGCTGGTTTCAATGTAGAAAAACATTCGCGTGCAGCTAAGGTCGCAAAGGCAAACGGCATGGAATATCATGCATGGATTCCTGCTATGCTGAAAGGTGATGCCGATTCAGCTTGGTATGCAATTAATCGAAAAGGGGAATCTGCTTATAAAGTGCAGGCTTATGTTTCTTATTACAAATGTATGTGTCCGAATAATCCGGAAGTAATCAATTACTTGAAGAATGAATATGCAAAGATTGCTGAAATTCCGGAAGTGGATTATGTTCATTTGGATTATATCCGTTATGTCGATGTAATTCTGGCTCGTGGTTTGTGGAAAAAATACGGTCTGGTAATGAATGAGGAATATCCAACTGCCGATTATTGTTATTGTGATAAATGTGTAGCTGATTTCAAGGCTGCAACCGGAATCGATATCAAATCGGTTGAGGATCCTTCAAAATGTGAGGAATGGAAAACTTTCCGTTGTAATGTAATAACTCATTTGGTTAACGAGATTGCCGATGCCGTTCATGCAAAAGGAAAGAAAGTCAGTGCTGCCGTATTCCCGGGTCCTAAGTCTTACGCCATGAAGATGGTTCGTCAGGAATGGAACAAATGGAATATCGATGCATTCTTCCCAATGAACTATAATGACTTCTATTTGGAACCGGCCTCCTGGGTAGGAAAAGTAACCGAAGAAGAAGTCAATTCTGTAAAAGAACAGAATAAACCCATATACAGTGGTTTGTTTATCTGTCGTAACTGGAAGAACAAAGCAAATATAAAGGATCCGGAAGGTCATGGCCTGTTGCCTTCCGAAATAGCTGAAGCTGTACGTGGTGCGATGGAGGCAGGGGCTGCCGGTCTTGCTTTGTTTACTCCTCAGAGCATGACTGATGAACATTGGGCTGAGTTTGATAAAGCCATTCATCAGAAGTATCAGGTGAAGAAATAGTCCTGTTCACGGATGTATGATAAAAAGGCGGGAAAAGAATGAATCATTCATTACCTTTCCCGCCTTTATTGTATGATTAAAATTTGTGATCGAACTTATTTTAACGAACCTTCTTTTAATTCCTCCACTTCCATTTCCTTTACTTTTCGGAATAAATCGGAAGCAAAGATAAAGTCGTTTAAGGCTTTATTGTTTGAAGTGATTACCTCGTTCTTGTTCCCCTGCCATTCTTTCACTCCTTGTTTGATGAAGATAATGTTATCTCCGATGTTCATGACGGAGTTCATATCATGCGTGTTGATGACTGTAGTCATTTTAAAGTCGATTGTAATATCGTGAATCAGGTCATCAATCACTAACGAAGTCTTTGGGTCAAGTCCGGAGTTCGGTTCGTCGCAGAACAAATATTTCGGATTCAAAGCAATGGCGCGCGCAATAGCAGCACGTTTCATCATACCACCACTAATTTCTGAAGGATAAAGATGTCCTGCTTCCGACAGATTGACACGGTCCAGACAGAATTCTGCACGTTTTCTTCTCTCTTTGAAACTTTCTTTAGAGAACATATCCAAAGGGAACATGACGTTTTCAAGAACGGTCATACTGTCGAACAGGGCAGAACCTTGAAAAAGCATACCCATTTCACGACGAATCTTTTTAAGTTCGGCTTTGTTCATGTTTGTCATGTCACGGCCATCATAAAGAATTTGTCCGGAATCCGGACGCATCAGTCCGATGATGTTCTTAATCATGACAGTCTTTCCGGAACCACTCTGACCAATGATCAGATTGGTTTTGCCATCTTCGAATTTGGCACTGATGTCTTTCAAGACTGTGCGGCCTTCGAATGATTTAATTATATTCTTTACCTCAATCATAATTAAGTCAACATTAAATTAGTTAAAATAACATCGGCAAGCAGAATCATGATACTGCTCATCACAACAGCATTTGTACTTGCCTTACCTACTTCCAAAGCTCCTCCTTTTACATTATATCCGAAATAAGCAGCAATCGAAGAAATGATGAATGCATAAACTACGGATTTAATGATTGAATACCAGATGTAGAACTGATTGAAGTAGAATTGCAGACCATATTCAAACGAAGCCGGTGTCATGTTTGTACTCGAAGTGTAACTGGCTGCAATACCTCCTAAAATACCAGTGAACATACTGAATATTACCAGTACCGGGATGAAAATCATCATACCGGCCATTTTCGGAAGAATCAGAAAGTTCGCAGAATTGACTCCCATGATTTCCATCGCATCAATCTGTTCGGTAACACGCATGGTCCCAATTTCGGAAGCAATGTTACTTCCTACTTTACCGGCAAGAATCAAACACATAATGGACGATGAAAATTCCAGCAGGATAATTTCACGGGTTGTATAACCGATTGTAAACTTAGGAATCATCGGAGAACTGATGTTCAACGAAATCTGAATGGCGATAACCGTTCCGATAAACACGGAGATGATTACGACAATCCAAAGAGAGTCCAGACCTAGTTTGTATATCTCTTTGATTAATTGTTTGAAGAACATACTCCAGCGATCTGGAATGGTAATGCTTTTTTTCATCAGCAGAACGTATTCTCCAAATTGATGTAACGCTTTTATCATATTTCTATCTGATTATCATTTGTTGTAGTTGGCAAAGTTAGGTAAATATCCCATATTGGTATCAATTATCTTCATATTTCGATTTGATATTTTGACTTAATTAAGAAATGAAATACCTTTTTATGAGATAATGTGGCTTTTGTTCTGGCTGGTTTAGTATCATTCCGCCTAGTTTTGAAGTGTTGATTTGTTGTTTGGCATTGATTATTTCTGTTTCTTTGCACAAAATAATTGAAACGATGGCTGAAGAACAACAGATGGTGCTTCGTACCGAAGATTTAGTAAAGAAGTATCGCGCTCGTACGGTGGTAAATCATGTTTCTATTAATGTGAAACAAGGAGAGATTGTAGGTTTGTTAGGACCGAACGGTGCTGGAAAAACAACAACCTTTTATATGACGGTGGGATTGGTTACTCCTAACGAAGGTAAAATATTCCTGAATGATATGGAGATTACAAAATTCCCGGTATATATGCGTGCTCGTTGTGGAATTGGTTATCTGGCTCAGGAAGCTTCCATTTTCCGTAAGATGACGGTTGAGGATAATATCCGTTCTGTTCTTGAAATGACTAAAACAACCAAGGAATTTCAGAAGGAGAAGCTTGAAAGTCTGATATCTGAGTTTGGTTTACAGAAGGTTCGTAAGAATTTGGGAGACCGCCTGTCGGGTGGAGAACGTCGTCGTGCAGAAATTGCCCGTTGTCTGGCTATCAATCCGAAATTTATCATGCTTGATGAACCTTTTGCCGGTGTCGATCCGATTGCCGTGCAGGATATTCAGACTATTGTAGCCAAGCTCCGACATAAGAATATTGGTATTCTGATCACAGACCATAACGTTTACGAAACATTGAGTATTTGTGATCGTGCTTATTTGTTGTTCGAAGGGAAAGTCTTGTTCCAGGGTACAGCCGAGCAGCTTGCCGAGAATGAAATCGTTCGGGAAAAATATTTAGGAAAAGACTTCGTGCTGAGAAAGAAGGATCTTTAAATAGAAAGTACGTATTTATTTGATATCAATGTCCTATGTTTTTGTAAAAGCATAGGACATTTTTATCTTTCCACCTTGGTGGAAAAAGTGAACCACAGAGGTGGAAAGACTGTTTCACCAAGGTGGAAAAGATGAACCACGGGAGTGGAAAGATAAATCTCTTTCGAGCAAGGGAAAATAATATGCATAATCCCGAATTTAAAGCCAGGTGTTTTCTTCCTGACTTTTCTTTTTTATCAGATATGTCAGGTATAGAAAAACGATGGTGCTCAATATTGCGGCTCCGATGTAAGGAAGCAGATATTCGTCTGTAATCTTTCCGTTGATGAATTCGTTGTCTTTCAAACTGTCGGTAGACATTACGATGACGCTGATGGCATTATTGAAGAAATGTCCTGCTATAGGAACCCAAATATTACGAGTCCAGACAAGCAGATAACCCAGATAAGCTCCTAATATCATTCGTGGGATAAATCCGTAGAACTGTAGGTGAAAAGCACTGAATATGATGGCTGTAACCCAAATTATCAGATGATGATTTTTATTACCTTTCCCTAAGAGGCTTTGGATGGTTCCACGGAAAAGAAACTCTTCGGATACGGCTGCCGTTAATGCTATTACAATCAGATTGCTTAACAGGGGACATATCCCTTCGCCGTTAATTAATAAATCCGTAAAAAATAAGGCTGTATCTTCCTGCTGGCGCATCCATGTCTCAATTGGTGAGGCCCATTCTGGAAGTTTCATGCTTTCGTTTAGTAATGACGTTAGATTGATTAACGGATTAATCAGGATAATTCCGAAAAAGACAAGAAGAATGATTCTTATATCAGGTATTCCTTTTATGCTAAGGAACTCTTTGGGTTTATAGCTGCATAGCCAGGCGGTAGCGAATGCCGGTAAAAGGAATGTTCCACAAGCCGATACAAACTGAAATAGTCGCATCATATCGGGGTGCTGATTCATATCAGCAATTGTACCATATGCTATTTGAAATAATCCTAATCCGATAACGGAACCGAATATACCACCGAGAGAGATGACGATGAGTAATATAAATAGTTGCAAACTAATAGGTTGTTCTTCAAAGAGTCCTTTTATTTTCATAAGTTGTCATTTATAAGTTGTCCAAAGATATAGATAAATCCGAAATTAAAGGTGACTCTTCTTTGAAAATCCCAACCGATGCAGGTTCAAAGTCATGCAGATACCTGAATAAAGATTATAAAAAACAGAATACGTATTTTGTCAAATTAAATAGTAATCGGAATACCTGTTCAGAGGCCTCAAACATTCGTAATAATAAATAAAATGTACCGATTAACAACAAATTAGGCAAACAATTTGCGATATTGAAAGAATAAAACTAATTTTGCACCCTAAAATTTGAGTCGAAATATTAATTAAATAAATAATTCAGATGAACGTTTCTTTTGTTAACAATGATGCTACATGTGGTGTCATCCGTTTAGAAATAGTAAAAGCTGACTATGCTGAAAGCGTTGAAAAGAGCTTGCGCAGCTTGCGTCAGAAAGTAAATATGCCTGGTTTCCGTAAAGGTATGGTTCCACTAGGTATGGTAAAGAAAATGTATGGTAAGCAGGCAATGGCAGATGAAGTAAACAAACTTATCTCTGAAAAATTGTTTGGTTATATCCGTGAAAATAATATCAAAGTTTTAGGCGAACCAATGCCTAGCGAATCAGAAAAATCTGAAATTGATTTCGATAATCAGGAAGATTTCGTTTTCAACTTTGATGTCGCTTTAGCTCCGGAAATCAAAGTTTCTTTGAGTAAAGAAGATACATTGACTTACAATCAGGTTAAGATTGATGACGAAATGTTGAACAAACAGGTTGAAGCTTATACTTCAAACTTCGGTACTTATGACAAGGTTGAAACTGTTGAAGAAAAAGATTTGGTAAAAGGTACAGTTGCTGAATTGGAAAACGGTTCTCCAAAAGAAGGTGGCGTTGTTGTAGAAGGTGCTGTTTTGATGCCTCAGTTTGTTAAGGCTGAAGATGAAAAAGCTAAATTCATCGGTGCTAACGTAAATTCTGTAATCGTATTCAATCCTAACAAGGCATTCGAAGGTGCTGAAACTGAAATCGCAAACTTCTTGCACGTTGACAAAGAAAAAGTTGCTGAATTGACTGGTGACTTCAGCTTCGAAATTACTGAAATTACTCGTCATAAAAATGCTGAATTGAACCAGGAATTGTTCGATAAAGTATTTGGTGAAAACGTTGTAACAAGCGAAGAAGAATTCAAGAACAAAATTCGTGAAGCATTGACAGAACAGTTCACTCCTCAGAGCGATTATAAGTTCTTGTTGGATGCTCGTGAAATCTTGGTTCAGAAAGCTGGTGAATTGAAATTCGCTGATGCTATCTTGAAACGTTGGTTGCTTGCAGCAAACGAAAAGAATACAGCTGAAAAGATTGAAGAAGATTTCCCTAACATCTTGAACGATTTGACTTATCAGTTAATCAAGGATACATTGGTTAAGGAAAATAACTTGAAATTAGAAGATGCAGATGTTGAAGCTTTTGCTAAACGTGTTGCTAAAGCTCAGTTCGCTCAGTATGGTATGTTGTCAGTTCCAGAAGATGCTCTTGAAAACTATGCTAAAGAAATGTTGAAGAACAAGGAAACTCTTCAGAACATTATCGATAGAGCAATGGAAGAAAAATTGGCAGCTTGCTTGAAAGAACAGGTTACAATTGATTTGAAAGAAATGTCTGCAGAAGAATTCGCAAAACTTTTTGAATAAAAATAAGCTTTTCTCTTAAGTAGAAGAGAATCTAAAATAAAAAGGGATTTTTCCTGAAAATATCTTGTCGGAAAGACAAATAAATTGTTTCATTAAGAAATTTATTTATAACTTTGTTTATCCGTTAAGATAAAAGGGGAAAATTCCTTTTTGTGTTAATGCACTTGATTTTTTTATCGTTAACAAAACAGAAATGAAAGATTTTAGAAATTATGCTACAAAACATTTAGGCATGAGTGGAACTGCTTTGGATAGTTATATGAATATCACAAGCAGTTATATTTCACCGACTATCATCGAAGAACGTCAGTTAAATGTAGCTCAGATGGATGTTTTCTCTCGCTTGATGATGGATCGAATAATCTTTCTAGGTACTCAGATTGATGATTATACAGCTAATGTCATTCAGGCTCAGTTGTTATATCTTGATTCGAGTGATCCTGGTAAAGATATTTCAATCTATATAAATTCTCCGGGTGGTTCTGTGTATGCTGGCTATGGAATTTACGATACCATGCAGTTTATCGGTTCTGATGTCTCAACAATTTGTACAGGAATGGCTGCTTCAATGGCTTCTGTATTGTTAGTTGCAGGAACAAAAGGTAAACGTTTTGGTTTGCAGCATTCAAGAGTGATGATTCATCAGCCGCTAGGTGGTGTCCAGGGTCAGGCTTCTGATATCGAAATTACTGCAAGAGAGATATTGAAAGTAAAGAAGGAATTATATACAATCATCTCTGATCATTCAGGAAAACCTTTCGAAGATGTAGAACGTGATAGTGATCGTGACTATTGGATGACTGCTCAAGAAGCAAAGGAATATGGAATGATTGATGAAATTCTTTCTCGTAAATAATCTAGTGTAAGTGTTTATTGATGGTAATATATTATTAAATAAATATTATGGCCAGACCGGGTGAATATTGTGCGTTTTGTGGACGCAGTAGAAAGGAGGTTGATTTATTAATTAATGGTATGAGCGGAGCAATCTGTAATGAATGCGCCACTCAGGCTTATGAATTGGTAAAGGAACGACTGGAGAAGCATAATTCAACATTAGATTTAAAGAAAGAAGATTTGCCTAAGCCGGAAGATATTAAAACTTTTCTGGATCAGTATGTGATAGGGCAGGATGATGCAAAACGTTATCTGTCTGTTTCTGTTTATAACCATTATAAGAGATTATTACAGGAAAAGACAGAAGATGATGTTGAAATAGAAAAATCTAATATAATACTAGTCGGTTCAACAGGAACAGGTAAAACATTATTGGCTCGTACAATAGCTAAATTGCTTCATGTCCCTTTTACCATCGTAGATGCTACAGTCTTGACTGAAGCTGGTTATGTGGGTGAAGATATCGAAAGTATTTTGACTCGATTGTTACAGGCGGCTGATTACGATGTTGAAAGAGCTCAATGTGGAATCGTCTTTATTGATGAAATAGATAAGATCGCTCGTAAGGGAGATAACCCTTCAATTACGAGAGATGTAAGTGGCGAAGGTGTTCAGCAGGGATTATTAAAACTTTTGGAAGGTTCTATCGTTAATGTTCCGCCTCAGGGAGGAAGAAAACATCCGGAACAGAAGTTGATACCGGTGAATACCAAGAATATATTGTTTATTTGCGGTGGCGCTTTTGATGGTATTGATAAGAAAATCGCTCAGCGATTGAATACTCGTGTGGTTGGATATGCTGCAAATAAAGATACAGCACAGGTGGATCGTAATAATCTGTTAAAGTATATTACACCAACCGATTTGAAAGCTTTTGGTTTGATTCCTGAAATTATAGGTCGTCTTCCAATTTTGACTTATTTGAATCCGTTGGATAGAACAGCGTTACGAAATATCTTGACAGAGCCTAAAAATTCCATTATAAAACAGTACATCAAATTGTTTGCAATGGATGATATTACATTGACTTTTGATGAGGCTGTATATGAATATGTGGTTGATAAGGCTTTGGAGTTTAAATTGGGTGCTCGTGGATTACGTTCGATTGTAGAGGCAATAATGATGGATGCCATGTATAGTTTACCATCAGCTTCGCAGGAAAGCTTCCATGTAACACTTGAATATGCTAAAGAAAAATTTGCAAAATCGGATGTGAATAAATTGCAAGTGGCAGGATAATAACAAAGAAACCTATTTCTAATAATATTAAAGTATGGCAAAAAAGGATAAATTGACCGAAGCACTAAAAATGCATTTTGGTTTTGATACTTTTAAAGGAAATCAGAAAGCAATTATAGAAAATGTGCTTGCTGGTAATGATACGTTTGTATTAATGCCTACGGGCGGCGGTAAATCGTTGTGTTATCAGTTACCTTCATTAATGATGGAGGGTACAGCTATTGTTGTTTCTCCACTTATTGCTTTGATGAAAAATCAAGTAGATGCCATGCGTAATTTCAGCGAAGAAAATGGGGTCGCTCATTTTATTAATTCTTCGTTGAGTAAATCGGCTATCGATCAGGTAAAGGATGATATCGTTAAAGGAAAGACCAAGTTACTGTATGTTGCTCCGGAGTCTTTGACTAAAGAGGAGAATGTAGAGTTCCTTCGTCAGGTGAAGATTTCGTTTTACGCAGTAGATGAGGCACATTGTATATCAGAGTGGGGACACGATTTCCGACCGGAATATCGTAGGATAAGACCGATTATTAATGAAATCGGTAAACGCCCGCTGATTGCTCTGACTGCAACGGCTACTCCTAAGGTGCAACACGATATACAGAAAAATTTGGGAATGGTAGATGCAACTGTTTTTAAGTCTTCTTTTAATCGTGAGAATCTTTATTATGAAGTTCGTCCGAAGACCAATAATATTGATAGAGATATTATTAAGTTTATAAAGTCGAAGGAAGGCAAGTCTGGAATTGTCTATTGCCTGAGCAGGAAGAAAGTAGAAGAATTTGCAGACATCTTGAAAGCTAACGGTATAAATGCCTTGCCTTATCATGCAGGTATGGATTCGCAGGTTCGTTCTGCCAATCAGGATGCTTTTCTGATGGAAAAGGTTGATGTCATTGTTGCTACGATCGCTTTTGGCATGGGTATTGATAAACCGGATGTACGTTATGTTATCCATTATGATATACCAAAGAGTCTGGAAGGTTATTATCAGGAAACAGGCCGTGCCGGTCGTGATGGTGGTGAAGGACATTGTCTAGCTTTTTACTCTTATAAAGATTTGCAGAAACTGGAAAAGTTTATGCAGGGAAAACCGGTAGCAGAACAGGAAATAGGAAAGCAGTTGTTATTGGAAACTGCTGCGTATGCAGAAACATCCGTATGTCGTAGAAAAGTATTACTCCATTATTTCGGAGAAGAATTTCCTGAAGAGAATTGTGGAAATTGTGATAATTGTTTGAATCCTAAAAAGCAAGTGGAAGCAAAAGAATTGTTGTGCGCAGTACTGGAAGTCATCAGTACATTGAAAGAAAAATTTAAGACTGAATATGTGGTTAATATGCTTGTCGGAAATGAAACTTCCGAAATACAGTCATATAAACATAATGAACTGGAAATATTTGGTTCAGGTCAAGATGAAGATGAGAAAATTTGGAATGCTGTAATTCGTCAGGCGTTGATTGCCGGTTATTTGGAAAAAGACATTGAAAACTATGGCCTGTTGAAGATTACTTCAAAGGGCAAGGCGTTTTTCAAAAAGCCTGTTTCCTTCAAGATAACGGAAGATCATGAGTTTGAAGATGAAGTGGAAGAAGTACCTATCCGAGGTGGTGCTTCATGTGCTGTAGACCCTGCTCTTTATTCAATGATGAAAGATTTAAGAAAGAAAATGTCAAAGCATTTAGGGGTTCCTCCTTTTGTTATATTCCAGGATCCTTCATTGGAAGCTATGGCAACGACTTATCCGGTTACTATTGAAGAATTGCAGAATATTCCAGGTGTTGGTGCGGGTAAAGCTAAACGTTATGGAGCTGAATTCGTTGCTTTAATTAAACGTCATGTGGAAGAGAATGAAATTGAACGTCCTGAAGATTTAAGAGTAAAGACTGTTGCTAATAAATCAAAAATGAAAGTTACTATTGTTCAGAGCATCGATCGTAAGGTGGCCTTGGATGATATCGCAGTTTCAAAGGGACTTGAATTTAATGAATTATTGGATGAGATAGAAGCTATCGTTTATTCAGGAACTCGAATTAACATCGATTATTTCTTGAATGAGGCAATGGATGAAGATCATATAGAAGATATTTACGAGTATTTTAAGGATTCTGAAACAGATGATTTAGAGGAAGCTATTGAAGAACTTGGCGGAGATTATACAGAAGAAGAAATTCGTTTGGTTCGAGTAAAATTCCTATCCGAAATGGCTAATTGATGTATTTTTTAATAAAAAACACTAATTTAACGGACTGATATACTATTTTATTTATCAGTCCGTTATTTTTAGTGTATTTTTGTACGCGTAAAATTGTCGCATAAAAAAGAAAATCATTGATGAGAAAAATTTTTGTATCAACTTTACTGTTTCTGTCTGCAGTATCTGGATTTGCTAACTCTGCAAAAAATGATACTGTTGCGATGACTATTGCAGGTAATCCTATTTCAATTGAAGAATTTTTGTTTACAGCCAAGAAAAATGGAGAAACAGATTTGAAGAATAAAAAGAATCTGGAAACTTTTGTTGAAATGTTCAAAAATTTCAAATTGAAAGTGACTGATGCTGAAAAAGCCGGTCTAAGCAATACAGAATCATTTAAGAAAGAAATCCAAAAATATACTGCGCAACTAGTTTCTGATTATATGACAGACCAGGAAGCCGAAGAGAAGATATTAAAGGCGGAGTATGATCGTTTGGATAGTTTTCTTGATTTTAGTCATATTATTTTCTTCTTGCCGAAGCAGTCTTTGACAAAAGATACAGTTGCTGTTTATCAGCGTGCATTGGAAGCTTATAATAGAATACAGAAAGGAGAGGATTTCGAAGCTGTAGGAAAAGATCTGGCAACAAAAGATTCTGCTCATGTCGGTTTTGAAAATGTTCCTAAATTTGGTCCGATGATGACTGTAAAGGCTTTTGAAGACCAGGTTTATCAAATGCAGGAAGGAATGATTTCAAAACCTGTGCGTACGGCTTTTGGTTTTCATTTGATTAAATTACATAAAATAAATCCAAATCCGGGTTTGCGTCAGGTGTCACATATTTTGATTTCTTTCAAGCAGGATTCT
The DNA here is from genome assembly GCA_020026285.1 of Parabacteroides sp. Next base: position 30,022 of record JAHHQS010000016.1, read on the forward strand.
ATTACAAGAACAGATGAAGAAGCTCATAGGCTTGCTGAAGATGTTTATCGTCAAGCTAAAGAAGGTGCAGATTTTGGAGAGTTAGTTCAGAAATATTCAGGTGATAAAGGAACGGTTCCTTCAAAAGGAAAACTTCCTCCTTTGGGTTTAGGTCAGATGGTTCCTGAATTTGAGAAAGTCTCATTTTCTTTAACAACACCGGGTGAGATTTCAGAGCCAGTTAAAACTATGTTTGGATATCATGTTATAAAACTGGAAAAGATAATTGATAAACTTCCATACGAAAATATAAAGAAGATATGGTATCGTAAGATGTCACAGGGAGAATGGAATTTCACATTGAAGAAATCGATGGATGATCGTTTGAAGAAAGATTATAATTTTGTGTTGAATCAGGAGGCTTACGATGAATTACAGGCTATCTGTAATGATTATTTCCCGTCCGATGCAAAGTTCTATGAACAGGCGGAATCATTGACTAAAGAATTGGTGAAAGTCGATACAATCAGTATCAAGCAAAATGAATTTGCTGCCTATATTCAGAAATATCCTTTTTCTGTTAAGACGTATGCCGGAGACTTTATGAAAGAGGTTTTTGATATTTGTATTCATGATCTTCTGAATGGAATGGAGAAAAATAATTTGCTTTCAAAATATCCTGAATTTAAGTTGTTGGTTAAAGAATTCCGTGACGGAACATTGCTGTTTACTATCAGTAATCAGAAAATATGGAATAAACCGGCTGATCAGCAAACCAAGCTTGAAGAAGAATGGATTAAAGAGTTGAATGAAAAGTATCCGGTAACAATAAATTGGAAGGCTATCAAGAAAGCTGTTAAAAATTAAATGATATGACAAGAATAGGTATATATGTGTTTTTGTTGGTACTTCTGTTGAGTGGTTGTAAAGAACAAATAACTGAACAGAATGATGTGATTGTGAGAGCAAATGATAAGGTACTGACAAAAAGTGATGTGTTATCTGTTCTTCCTAAGAAATTATCTTCTAATGATAGTTTGTTATGGGCGGAGAGTTACGTCAAACAATGGGTAAAAGATATTTTGGCTTATGATGTGGCTTTGCGTAATATGGATGATGAAAGTCGCGAGGAGGTAAATAAATTAGTAAATGCCTATCGTCGTTCTTTGGTTCGCTATCGTTATCAGGAACGTTTGATTCAGGAACGTATGTCTGATAACATAACAGAAGAAGACAAGAAAGCTTTTTATGATCAGAACGAGGCAAAATTTGTTCTTGATCATAGTTTGTTGAAAGGACTTTTCTTGAAAATTCCAGTAGATGCTCCAGATCTGAAAGAAGTAAAGAAATGGTATCGTTCCACTTCTGAAGAGTCTATTGAGAAGATAGAGAAATATAGTGTTCAGAATGCAGCTGTCTACGATTATTTCTATGATAAATGGATCAGTTTTGAGGAGATTATCGGAAATATTCCTGTGAAAATAGGAAATGAAAATGAATTCTTGAAAACAAATTCATTTATAGAAACAGCCGATAGCAGTTTTTGTTATCTGTTGAACATTAAAGAATATATCCCAAAGGGGAAGACTGCTCCGTTCGAGTACGTAAATGCTTCTATTGCGGATATACTGATCAATAAACGAAAGATTGAATTTTTGAAAAAATTTGAAGAAGAATTATATAATGACGCAATTGAAGGTGGAAGTGTGGTTTTTACCCCGGAAAAACCTTAATATTGCAAAATATTTAATGGATGCTATAATGAAAAAGATTTTATTTGTAGTTTTTCTGGCTAGCTTTTCATGGTTGGTAAAGGCTCAGGATAATGTAATTGATGAAATTGTGTGGGTGGTAGGTGATGATGCGATTTTGCGTTCAGACGTGGAAGCTCAACGTTTATATTTATTGAATTCCGGTGAACGTCTGGAAGGTGACCCATATTGTTTCATCCCTGAACAGATGGCTATACAGAAACTTTACTTGAATCAGGCAAAGATTGATAGTGTTGAGGTTGATGACTCTCAGGTTATTCAAAGTGTTGATCAATGGATTAATGGCGCTATCGGGCAAATTGGTTCTAAAGAAAAGGTTGAAGAATATTTTAATAAGAAGATTTCTCAGATCCGTGAAGAACGTATCGAGATGACCCGTGAACAACAGATTGTTCAGAAGATGCAGAGTAATCTGGTGGGTGAAATCAAGTTGACTCCGGCTGATGTACGTCGTTATTTTAGTAAGATTCCTCAGGATAGTCTTCCTAATATACCGATGACTGTTGAAGTTCAGATTTTGACGATAGAACCGAAGATTCCTTTTGAAGAGACTGATGCGATCAAAGCCCGTCTTCGTCAATATACAGAAGATGTAAATAAAGGTAAATATGAGTTCTCTACACTGGCTCGTATGTATTCAGAAGATCCAGGCTCTGCTGTTCATGGTGGTGAACTGGGATTTATGAGTAAGACTCAGTTATTGCCTGAGTTTGCTAATGTGGCTTTCAACTTGAAGGATACCAAACATATTTCGCAGATTGTTCAAACAGAATACGGTTATCATATTATTCAGTTGATTGAAAAACGTGGAGACCGTATTAATTGTCGTCATATTTTGTTGAAACCGGATGTGTCAGAAAAAGAATTGAAAGAAGCCTCTGTTCGTATGGATTCTATCTATACAAACATTATGGATAAGAAATTCTCTTTTGAAGAAGCTGCAACTTTCCTTTCTTATGATAAGGACACTCGTAATAATAAAGGTTTGATGGTAAATACAAATTATGAAAGCGCTCATTCCGGAACTCCTCGTTTTGAATTACATGAATTACCTCAGGAGATTGGTAAAATTGTTTATGATATGAAAGTGGGTGATATATCTAAACCTTTCAGAATGACAACTAAATCTCAGAAGGAGGTAATAGCCATTGTTAAGTTGCGTGCAAGAACAGATGCTCATAAGGCTAATCTGGCTGATGACTATCAGGCATTAAAATCTATTGTAGAAGGGAAAAAGAGAGAAGAACTGTTGAACGATTGGATTCGTAAGCAGCAGAAGACTACTTATGTACGTATCAGTGATGGCTGGCGTAATTGTGACTTCCGTTTTCCAGGTTGGGTTAAAGAATGAAGCTATTAAGAATACTTTATATTTGCTTGTTAAGCTGTTGTTCTTGGTTCGTCCATTCTCAAGAACAAGTTACTGATACTGTTCCTGTAAAGAAAACAAAAGTCTTTTTGGAGCATGCCAACTCATTGTCCTTTGATAAGGAAGTAAGACCTGACGCTCAGATCCTGATTGGTGATGTTTGCTTCCGGCATGACAGCTCTTATATGTATTGCGATAGTGCATATTTTTATGAGAAGACAAATTCGCTGGAGGCTTTCAGTAATGTCCGCATGGAACAAGGTGATACTCTTTTTGTTTATGGTCAGTATTTGTTCTATGATGGTAATACACAGATTGCCAGACTTAGAGATCTTGTCCGGATGGAAAACAAGCAGGTGACATTATTCACTGATAGTTTGAATTATGAGCGTGTTCCTAATATTGGGTATTACTTTGAAGGAGGTATGATTGTTGATTCTCTGAATCAGCTGTCATCTTTTTATGGACAATATAGCCCGTCGACTAAACTGGCAGTCTTTAACGATAGCGTACGCCTTGAAAATCCGAATTTTACTCTTTATTCGGATACCCTTCATTATAATACAGATACTAAAATCTCCACCATACTTGGTCCGTCTGTTATCGTTTCGGATAGTGGAACAATTCATACATCCAAAGGTTGGTATGATACAGTAAAGAATACGTCGATGTTATTAAACAGATCTCAAGTAACTTCGGGTAATCGTATATTGATTGGAGATTCGATAGCCTATGACAGGAATCATGGGGTTGGTGAAGTCTTTGGAGATATGTGTATTCAGGATACTTTACAGAAAATTATGCTGAAAGGTGAATACGGATATTATAATGAGAAAAAAGGATATGCTTTTGCTACTGATAGCGCACGTTGTCTGGAGTATTCGCAAGGAGATACGTTGTATCTTCATGCAGATACGTTGGAAATGCAAACAATAGATTCAACTTATCGTGAAGTGAAAGCTTTTTATGGAGTTCGCTTTTACAGGAAAGATGTGCAAGGAGTCTGTGATTCAATGCAATTTAACTCTCGTGATTCTATATTGTATATGTATAATGATCCTATATTATGGAATGAACAATATCAATTATATGGAGATACTATTCTGATTCATATGGCTGACAGTTCAGTAGATCATGCACATGTGAAGCAATTTGCTTTCGCAATACAGGAAGTGGATACAGGTTTCTATAACCAGTTGAAAGGAAATGATCTGAAGGCTTATTTTAAAGGAAAGGCTGTCCGGCAGATTGATGTAGCAGGAAACGCCGAGTCTATATTTTATCCGATAGAGAAAGATGGAAGTATGGTTGGTTTGAATGCTACCAAAAGTGGCTATCTAACAATCTGGTTAAAGAATAATAAACTTGATAAGTTAAAGATTTGGCCTAATCCACAGGGTAAAATGACTCCGATTCCGGATTTGAAACCTTCTGAAAAGACATTGAAAGACTTTTTCTGGTATGATTATATTCGACCTGTGAGTAAATATGACATATATCAAGTCAAGAAAAGAAAAGTTGAGGAAAAACCGAAACGAAGTAACAAGTTTATAGAAGAATGACATTATAATGAGTAACGAGCTTTGATTTTTATTCGAAGAGGATTGAATCAAAGCTCGTTTTGTTTTCAGGAAGATTCTACTTTTAAGATATTTCTTGGCAGGATTTGAGGTTTGTTAAGAATACAAGAGAAAAATATATGAGATTTTGAAATAGGCTATCCTTCATTCTTTGTATCTTTGTTGAATAACGAAGTGATAATATAACTTAACCCTAAAAATAAAAGATTATGGCATTGTTCTCCTTTTATAATGTACGTAAACCTCGTCAGTTTGAACATAAACCAATTTATTGGGATCCTCATAAAGAGAAGATGGATGAGCGAGTACGTAGAATTAAACGTGAAATGGGTATGGAAGAAGAGTCATTAGAAGATTATAAGTCTGATATAAAAGGTTCTTTTATTGAAGGTACTACTCATTTGAAAAGGAGTAGAGGTAAAGGCGACAATTCACGTAGCCGTGAGTATAAAAATGTGAAACTTATAGTAGCTTTGGCTGTCCTGGCTGCTTTATTTTGGTATTTATATTTGTAATGAGTGATATAATTCATCTTCTTCCGGATAATATAGCAAATCAGATAGCTGCTGGTGAAGTAATCCAACGACCAGCTTCCGTAGTAAAAGAATTAGTTGAGAATGCGATTGACGCTGGTGCTACCCAGATTCAGGTTCAGATAAAAGATGCGGGTAAAACTTTGGTTCAGGTCATTGACAATGGAAAAGGTATGTCTGAAACTGACGCTCGAATGGCTTTTGAACGTCATGCAACTTCCAAGATCTCTAAAGCGGATGATTTGTTTTCACTTCATACAATGGGCTTCCGAGGTGAAGCTTTGGCTTCAATAGCTGCTGTTGCTCAAGTAGAACTTCGTACTCGTCAGAAAGGAGCTGAATTAGGGACCTGTATGGAAATTTTTGGTTCTCAGTTGCAAAAGCAGGAAGAAGATGCTTGTCCGGAAGGAAGTATTTTCTCTGTCAAGAATCTTTTCTTTAATGTCCCTGCTCGTCGTAAATTTCTGAAAACAAACGATACCGAATTTAGAAATATCATTAATGAATTTGAACGAATAGCACTGGTAAATCCTTCGGTCGCTATGTCATTATATCATAACGGGACAGAGATAATGAATCTTCCTGAATCCGGAAATCGTCAGCGTATTATCAACGTTTATGGTAAAAATCAAAATCAGAAATTACTTTCCATAGAAGCAGAGAGTTCTTTGGTCTCTATCACTGGTTTTGTAGGAAAACCGGAAACTGCCAAGAAGCGTGGCGCCTTGCAGTTCTTCTTTGTAAATGGACGTTTTATGAAGCATCCTTATTTCCATAAAGCGGTAATGCAGGCTTATGACCAGCTGATACCTTCTGGTGAAATGCCAAACTATTTCATTTATTTTAATCTGGATCCGTCAACTATAGATGTTAATATACATCCTACCAAGACGGAGATTAAATTTGAGAATGAACAACCTATCTGGCAAATCCTGTTAGCTGCAGTTCGTGAAACTTTGGCTAAATCGAGTGCAATTCCTACAATCGATTTTGATGTAGAGGATGCTATCAATATCCCGGTCTATAATCCGGAAAAGGAAACAGGTGGATTTTCTACTCCAAAGGTTCAAGTGCATTCAGAATATAATCCGTTTAAGCGTGAAAATTCTGGAGGAAATGACAGACCGGCATTCGATTGGACTGAATTATATAATAATTTTGAGGCAGATCGTTCAGAGGTGATTCCTGAAAATGAGGTTTTTGAAAAGAAGTTTGGTTCGACTCCTGTCGTGGAAAAACAAATTGGTGAGAAACCAATACAACAACCTCAAGTAGAAGAGAAAGTCTTGTTTTCGAATGTGAATGCGGCTTCTGCAAAGATGCCATGTTTTCAGTATAAGAACCGTTATCTGATAACATCTTTGAAGTCGGGTATGGCTATTATTGATCAGCATCGTGCACATTTACGTATATTATTCGAACAATATCAGAAATCAATCCGTCAGCAGAAGGCCGCTTCTCAGCAAATGTTATTCCCTGCTATGGTTGAATTTACTCCGGCGGAAGAAACTGTTCTTCCTTTATTACTGGATGACCTGACTTATTCCGGATTCGATTTGAGTAATCTGGGAGGTGGTAGTTATTCTATTAATGGAATCCCGGTAGAAATGGAAGGGGTTGATTGTGTTACTTTATTAAAGGATATTGTTGCGAAAGCAATTGAAACCGGTTGCAAGGTAAGTGATGATATATGTGATATGATATCTTTTTCTTTGGCTTCTGCTCAAGCAATTCCTGTTGGAAAGGTACTTTCAACAGAAGAAATGGATCATCTGCTGGCTTCATTATTCTTATGTTCAAACATGAATCTGACTCCGGATGGTAAGACTATTCTTTCAATGTTGACAGATGATGAATTGGAAAGTCGTTTCCATTAGGACCTTTACTTATCGGATAGTTTATATAAATATAAATTTTGATTCCAGCAATTCTTAAAAGAAAGAGAAATGTTGGAATCATTTTTTTTATTGTGAATACATTTCTTTCTTATAAAGATATTTCTCTGTTGGAAACTCTTTAGTCTTGTATTTCAAAAGGATTGTAAGAGAAAAGAATGGTTTTTTGAGCTTTAAGTGAAGCTTGAACATCAATCAGACGTTGATTGGAACTTCCTCTGAATAATAAGTCTTCATCCTTCTTCGATTCGATAAACGGGCCGTCTACAAGAACGTCTATGTATTCTAATAGAGCTTTTGGCTCAGGCATTTTTATAAGATTCTCGAATAAGAATCCTGAATAGCACCAGATGGTCTTATTACTTTTTTCTTTGATAGCTCGGGCTAGTTCGGTAAAACCTTTGGCCTGAAACATCGGATCTCCTCCACTAAATGTGACATTGGCAAATTCATCTGCTAAAATACGATTTAGGATCTCTTCCGTCTCAGTGTATTTACCATTATTGATATCCCATGATTCTGGATTATGGCAACCTGGACACTGATTCGGACAACCAGCACAATAGATAGTTGTCCGAAATCCAGGTCCGTCCACTGTAGTATCTTCCAATATGTCTAATATCGAAATCATAGGACTATTTGATCTTCATTACTTATCAGTATGAGTTACTCTGTCTTTCAATTCAGAGAGTTTGGCATGGTTCCATCGATCGGTTGTACCCACTAAATAACCTGTAATTCTCTGTAATTTGTCTATATGTCTGCCTCCGCATTTTGGGCAAACTTCCATATTGGCATCAGAATTTTCATATCCGCAATCAAGACATCTGTTGCGTGTATGATTTACTGAACCATAACCCATATTGTATTTATCCATCATATCAACAACTTGCATGATTACTTCAGGATTATGGGTTGCATCGCCATCCATTTCAACATAGAAGATGTGTCCGCCACGAGTTAAATCATGATATGGAGCTTCTATTTCTGCTTTATGACGTGCACTGCATTTATAATAAACTGGTACGTGATTTGAATTTGTGTAATAGTCACGATCTGTGATACCGGGAAGAATACCGAAATCCTTTCGGTCCTTTTGAGTAAATTTGCCGGAAAGGCCTTCTGCCGGAGTACCTAATACACTATAGTTATGTTGATATTGTTCTGAGAATTGATTAGCTCTATCACGGAAATAAGTAATAATCTTCAATCCCAATTCCTGTGATGCCGGATCTTCGCCATGATGTTTACCTGTCAATGCAACCAGACATTCAGCCAAACCGATAAATCCGATACCAAGAGTTCCCTGGTTGATGACTGAAGCGACAGTGTCGTTCGGTTTCAACTTTTCGCAACCAATCCAAAGTGATTTCATTAATAATGGGAATTGTTTTGCATAAGCAGTCTTTTGGAATTCCATTCTTTCGTGTAACTGTTTAGCTGTAATTTCCAACATATGATCAAGTTTGGAGAAGAACATGGCTATTCGTTCTTCTTTATCTTTAATTCCCATACATTCGATAGCTAAACGTACAATATTGATTGTTGAGAAAGAGATATTTCCACGCCCGATGGAAGTCTTCGGACCGAAGCGGTTTTCGAAAACTCGAGTACGGCAGCCCATTGTAGCTACTTCATGATTATAACGTAAAGGATCGTCTGCTCTCCATTCTTCGCTCTGATTGAATGTTGCATCCAGATTTAGAAAGTTCGGGAAGAAACGACGAGCTGTTACTTTACAAGCTAATTTATATAGATCGTAGTTGCGGTCTTCAGGAAGATAGCTGACACCTCTTTTCTTTTTCCATATCTGGATTGGGAAAATGGCTGTTTCACCTTTTCCAACACCTTGATATGTACTTTTCAATAATTCACGAATAACACAACGTCCTTCTGCTGAAGTATCAGTTCCGTAATTAATAGAACTGAAAACAACCTGATTTCCTCCTCTTGAGTGGATTGTATTCATATTATGGATGAATGCTTCCATTGATTGGTGTACACGGCTGACTGTTCTGTTAATTGCGTGCTGAATAATTCTGTCTTCGCCCTTTAAACTGTCAAGAGGCTTTTCGATGAAGTCTTCTATTTCTGCCTGATACAAATGTTTATAATCATTACCTGTCAGTTGTTCCAGAACTTGAACTTCTTCGATATAGCTGTTTCTTACATAAGGAGCCAGATAAAAATCGAAAGCAGGGATTGCTTGTCCGCCATGCATTTCATTTTGCGCAGTTTCTAGAGAAATACAGCCTAATATGCTGGCTGTTTCGATACGTTTTGCAGGACGAGATTCTCCATGTCCGGCTGAAAAACCATCTTTAAGAATATGATCCAAAGGATGCTGCACACATGTCAAGCTCTTGGTTGGATAATAATCTTTATCATGAATATGTAGATAGTTGTTTTCTACGGCTTCTTTGACATCGCTACTTAACAAATAGTCGTCAACAAAAGGTTTTGTTGTTTCGCTGGCAAACTTCATCATCATACCTGCAGGAGTATCAGCGTTCATGTTTGCGTTCTCGCGAGTGATGTCGTTTGATTTGATATTGATAATTTCAAGGAACATATCGCGTGTTTTTGCTTTACGTGCGATACTTCTCTGATTACGATAAGCAATATATTTTTGAGCAACATCTTTGCGGCTACTATTCATAAGTTCCAATTCAACAGAATCCTGAATATCTTCAACTGTCATCTGTGGAGAACCCTTGAATGATATACGATCAGTGATTTGGCGGATCAATTGCATATCTTCTCCATTTTGGGTATGCAACATTGCTTTACGGATAGCCGTTGCAATCTTTTCTTCGTTGAAACCAACGATACGTCCGTCTCGTTTTACTACTGTTTGAATCATCTTAAATTTACTTTTTAAAAGACTAACAAAATTTTCTTCTGCAAATATACTAGCAATCTTTAATGATTTTCGTTTTGGAAAACTTTTGTACAGTTAAATAATGTTAATCTGGTAATAATCAGATTATTATAAAAATTTTTGGAAAACTTTTATGGAGTGCAATTATTTCAGCATAATGGTAAAAA
>JAHHQS010000160.1 GCA_020026285.1 Parabacteroides sp.
TATTAATATTGTAAGATTAATACAAATATGAAATATATGAATATCCTTTTATTAGCATTAATGAGTCTTTTCTTTGTCAATTGTGACAATGATGATAATGATCTCAAAATGCAAACAGAAAATACAGCTTTATATTTTCAAGCTGTGGCTGATGGTTCTACAGTAAAAATAAAATGGGAAAAAGATTCTCATAAGACCTACGATATTTGGCGTTCTATAAATAATCATCCGTATAAAAGGATCAACAACGACAACAATCAAGGGGAGTATACCGACAAAATCGAAAATGCAAAAGAAGGTTCAAAGATAGCCTACCGTATGGTTACTTCTGGTGGTTATGCCTTTGCTGCTGACGTTAAAAGAAGAGAACAAGTAGTTACACTTCGTTTAAAAACTCAAGATGAACTTTTAGATGAAGTACAGAAGGAAACACTCAAATATTTTACTGATTTTGCTCATCCTTGTGGTCTAAGCCGTGAACGCAGTAATGTACCTGAAGATATGGACGTTGTTACGACTGGAGGTACTGGATTTGGTATAATGGCAATCATTGCCGGATCTGAAAGAGGACTAATTTCTAGGAATGAAGCTTATACTCAGATTAGAAAAATAACAGACTTTCTTCAAAAAGCTGAAACATTTCATGGAGCTTACGCCCACTGGTACAACGGAAAAACTGGTAAAGTTAAGCCTTTTAGTCACTATGACGACGGTGGAGATCTGATTGAAACTTCTTTCCTTATGGAAGGTCTTATCGTAGCTCATGAATATTTTAAAAACGGTACTGTAGATGAACAGATTTTGGCAAAAGACATCGAAATTTTATGGAACAATGTAGAATGGGATCACTATACAAAAAATGAGAAAAAGCTTTACTGGCATTGGTCAAAAAATAATGAGTTTAAAATGAATATGCCTATTGTAGGGTGGAATGAAGGATTGATTGCGTACGTTCTTGCAGCAGCCTCACCAAAGCATTCCATTACAAAAGAAGTTTATGATAATGGATGGGCAAATAACGGCGCTATTAAAAATGGGCGTAATTACTATGGCATAACTCTTCCTCTTGGAAACGATGGAGAAATGGGTGGACCTTTATTCTTTACTCATTATTCTTTTATGGGTCTTGATCCTAACGGTCTTTCCGATATGTATTGTGAAGACTATTACCAACAAAATAAAGCACACGTTATGATTAACCATGCTTATTGTCTTGATAATCCCCACAATCATAAAGGTTATTCTGAATCATTTTGGGGACTGACAGCATCCGACTGCCCGGTAGCTGGCTATATTGCTCATGCTCCTGGTGACAAAGACAATGGTACTATTACTCCGACAGCAGCACTATCATCAATTCCATATGCACCAGAAGAATGTCTTAAAGTTTTAGACTATCTCTATTATGAATTAGGAGACAAAGTTATGGGTGATTATGGGTTCTATGATGCTATCAATCTTGGAGTCACAGAGGACAAACAGATTGTCAAGAGTCATTTAGCTATAGACCAAGGACCTATCGTTGTCATGATTGAAAACTACCGTTCAGGATGTATATGGAAACTCTTCATGCAAAATGAAGATGTGAAGAAAGGTCTTCGGAAATTAGGTTTCTCTTCATCTAAATATTCTATTTGATCTCATTCTAAATTCAGATCAGAATAGACAAGAAGTAATTTCTCAGAAGAAAATTTGTTTTCAGAACCCAGTCCCGACTGATGTATTAATGTCGGTCGGGATTTTATCTTTCTACCATGAACATAAATAAATACCTAAAAATCGCTTGTATATTTCTACCATTTCTCTCGACCCCATATATGAAATCTTATGCTGCAAATCAGAAAAATGAAATGGAAATATTCGTCTCTGACTTAATGAATAAGATGACTATCGAAGAGAAAATTGGTCAAACCAACCTTATTTCCAGTTGGTGGGACGTTACAGGACCTATATCACAAAACGATTATACTAATAAAGCCAAAGACGGACTTGTCGGAAGTTTCTTTAATGCTCTTTCATGTGATTTCCTTTACCGACTTCAAAAAGAAGTAGTAGAAAAATCTCGTTTAGGTATTCCTCTTCTTTTTGGTTATGATGTCATCCATGGGTACAAAACAACCTTTCCAATACCTCTTGCCATGTCAGCTTCATGGGATATGAAAATGATAGAATGTGTAAGCCGTTCTATGGCCGAAGAAGCTGCGGCAGACGGACTACATTGGACTTTTGCCCCAATGGTCGATATCGTTCGTGACCCTCGATGGGGACGTGTTGCCGAAGGAGCTGGTGAAGACACTTATCTTGGCTCTCAAGTAGCAAGAGCACAAGTAAGAGGTATTCAAGGTAAAGATTTAAAAGACCCTACTACTTTGATTGCTTGTGTAAAACATTTTGCTGCATACGGAGCTCCTATTGGAGGTCGTGACTATAACTCTGTAGATATGAGTGAACGTCAACTTCGTGAATTTTACCTTCCCCCATATAAAGCTGCGATTGACGAAGGATGTCAAACTATTATGACCTCATTCAATGATATCAATGGTATACCTGCCACATCAAACCATTGGCTATTGACTGATTTACTTCGCAAAGAATGGGGCTTTAAAGGGTTAATCGTTACAGATTACACAGGTATTTATGAAATGACCAATCATAGAACCGCTAAAGATTCTGCTGATGCTGGTGCACAAGCGATCAAAGCTGGTATTGATATGGATATGCAATCTACTATCTTTATGAATTATTCTAAAGAAAATTATGAAAAAGGACTCATTTCTCTAAATGATATAAACAGAGCTTGCCGTAATGTACTGAACCTAAAATATAAACTAGGATTATTTGATGATCCTTACCGATATTGCGATACCCTTCGAGCAAAACGTATACTTAAACACCCTAAATTTTTCAAGACCTCATATGAAATAGCTAAAAGATCTATTGTACTGCTTAAGAATAATAATAACATACTTCCCATATCAAAACAAAAACAAACCATAGCTCTCATCGGTCCTATGGTTTCTGACCAACGCAACCAACTCGGCACATGGCATACAGCAGGACGTAAAGAAACTGTAACACCAATAAGTGACGCTTTTCTCAAAGAATTTCCCGAATCAAATATTATGATTGCTAAAGGATGCGATTTTCAAGGAAATGACCACAAAGGTTTTTCTGAAGCTTTAAACATAGCCCGTAATGCCGATATTGTAGTAATGTGTATGGGAGAACAAGAATTTGAAAGTGGTGAAGCTGCCAGTAAATCAAATCTACATTTAGCTTCTATACAACGAGAACTTATTGATACTATATCAAATATAGGAAAACCCATGGTATTACTACTACATAACGGACGCCCTATGGTTCTTACTGACATTGAGGATAATTTTGATGGAATTCTTGATGTATGGCATCTTGGCAGCATGGCAGGTCCAGCAATTGCCGATGTTGTCAGCGGCGACTACAACCCTTCTGCTAAAATTACTATGTCATTTCCACGTACCGAAGGTCAAATTCCCGTTTATTATAATTATCTCAATACCGGTCGTCCTTATACCCCCGATGTTCGTTTCACTTCACGTTATTTAGATTGTCCTAATAGTCCATTATATCCGTTTGGATATGGCTTAAGTTACACAACATTTAAGTATTCTAGCATCATACTTGACAAAAAATCAATGTCAAGAAATGGAACTATAAAAGCAACTGTAAAAATCAGCAATGCAGGAAATTTAGATGGCGAAGAGATTGTACAAATGTACATTAGTGATAAAGTCGCCTCTATAAGCCGACCTATTAAGGAACTTAAAGGATTCAAGAAGATATATATCCCCGCAGGAAAAACTATAGAAGTTAGCTTTAATATTACTGAAGATCTACTAAGGTTTTACAACGCTGACCTTCAAAAGGTTTCTGAACCTGGAGACTTTGATTTGTTTATTGGTGGATCCAGTCAAACTGACAATAAGACTGTCTTCACATTAAATAATTAATAATCACAAAGTATACAAGGAGGTTTTGATCATACATAAACGAAACTTCTCTTAAAAAATGTTTCCTAAAAACTATATTAATGAAAGTCATATTGTCCTTATTGTTTTGCCTTGCATTTCAATTTGCTCAAGCGACCGACATTTGGTCACCAACTAAAAAACTCCATTTGTTTTTCGATCTAAAAAATGGAATTCCATATTATAGTCTCTATGCAAAGAACGTATGCATTTTAGATTCTGGTAGACTTGGTTTTATATTGGCCGACCAACCGGACATGAAACAAGACTTTATTATACAGAATACTAATACAGTTTCTTTTTCAAATACATGGAAACCCATTTGGGGTGAAGTTGCTGAAATAAAAAATAATTACACAGAACTTTACGTCCATCTGAAAGACGTCAGAAACAGATTAATGAACATTCGCTTCCGTCTATACGATGATGGCTTGGGATTTAGGTATGAATTTCCACGGCAATATAGTCTTTCATATTTTTTTATCAAAGAAGAACTTACCGAATTCAACTTAAATGATAATTCTTTAGCCTATTGGATACCAGGTGATTATGACTCAAATGAATTTGCATACCATGTTTCTAAACTCTCTGTTCTGAGTGATTCAATTACCGCAATACGTAAATCTTTGAGCTCCAATACCATCATAGACAATTACTCAGTACAAACTCCAGTCCTATTCAAAACAACTAACGGCTATTACTTAAATATTCATGAAGCTGCACTAGTTGACTATCCAAGTATGTGTCTCACATTAAGCCCCCAAAACTATATATTCAATGTTAATCTTACTCCAGATCCACAAGGTTACAAAGGACGTATTCAAAGTGATTTCAATACACCTTGGCGTACGATTATTGTAAGTAAAAATGCTGCTGATATATTAGAATCAAAACTCATACTTAACCTAAACGAGCCATGTAAACTTATATCGACTGATTGGATTACTCCTATGAAATACATTGGTGTCTGGTGGGAAATGTTTATTCCACAAGGTTCCTCATGGAATTATACGGACGATACTAACATTCGTCTCGGTCAGTACAATTACCAAAAGGCAAAACCTAATGGACGACACGCAGCAAATACAGAAAATGTGAAAAAATATATAGACTTTGCTGCTGAACATGGATTTAAAGCTGTTCTTGTAGAAGGTTGGAACGAAGGTTGGGAAGATTGGTTTGACAAAATGAAGTTCCATGTATTCGACTTTATAAGTCCGTACCCTGACTTTGACATAAAGGAGATTAATAACTATGCACATAGCAAAAATATTACATTGATTATGCATCATGAAACCTCTGGTTCAACTATAAATTACGAACGTATGATGCAGGAAGCTTATCAGCTTATGCACAATTACGGATATCAAACAATCAAATCAGGTTATGTCGGCAGACTTTACCCCGTAGGAGAATTACACTATGGACAAACCTTTATAAATCATTGTCTATATACTATTCGTAAAGCTGCTGAAAACCATATAATGCTCAACATACATGAATCGCCCAAACCTACAGGTTTGCATCGTACCTATCCGAATTTTCTTGCCTGTGAATCTGCACGTGGAACTGAATACGAAGCTTTTGCTACCAATAAACCTAATCATACCACAATTCTACCTTTCACGCGTATGGTAGGAGGACCTATGGATTACACACCAGGCATTTTTCAACTCGATTTCAGATACTACGATCCAAATTGTCACAAGACATTAAGCAGCACACTCGCAAAACAGCTAGGACTTTACGTAGTTATATATTCCCCCCTACAAATGGCGGCAGATATTCCCGATAATTATAAACGTTTTATGGATGCATTCCAATTTATCAAAGACGTTCCAATTGATTGGCAAGATACCAAAATTCTTGAAGCAGAACCTGGAAAATTCGTAACAATTGCTCGTAAGGATAAAAATAGTAATAACTGGTTTATCGGAAATACATCTTCCGAAAAGGGACATACTTCTAATCTTTCGTTGGATTTCCTAGATCGTAATAAACTATATGAAGCCATAATCTATTGCGATGCCAAAGACGCTCATTACAAAACCAAACCCATGGCCTATAGAATTAAGACAAAAACTGTTTCAAAAAATTCAAAACTTAAAATATACGTAGCTCCTGGAGGAGGTTTTGCAATAAGTCTCAAACAAATAGATCCCAATGAAATCTAATCTACAACAATAAAAACATATGAAAAAGATCTCTTTTAAAAATGCAGCAGTTCAAATGATTGTAGGAATCTTGTTGCTAAGTTCATGTGCTCCACATTCAGAAAAAAATGATATGAATCTTTTCATTGATGATTTAATGTCACAAATGACCCTCAGTGAAAAAATCGGACAACTTAATCTTCCTGCTTCTGGAGAAATTATAACCGGACAAGCTAAAAGTAGTAATGTCGCAGAAAGAATACGGAAAGGTCAGGTCGGTGGCCTCCTCAACCTAAAAGGCGTTGACCGTATACGTGATATTCAACGTCTAGCCGTTGAAGAAAGTCGATTAGGAATACCCTTGATTTTTGGAATGGATGTCATTCACGGATACGAAACAATATTCCCTATTCCTTTGGGACTCTCCTGTACATGGAATATGGAAGCTATTGAAAAATCAGCTCGTATCGCGGCAATAGAGGCAAGTGCTGATGGTATTTGTTGGACTTTCAGCCCTATGGTCGATATTTGTCGTGATGCCCGTTGGGGACGCATTGCAGAAGGAAGTGGTGAGGACCCCTTCCTTGGGTCTGAAATTGCACGCGCCATGGTTCTAGGATATCAAGGCAATGATCTGAAAAATAAAGACGAAATCATGGCTTGTGTAAAACACTTCGCTCTTTATGGTGGAGCCGAGGCTGGTAGAGACTACAATTCTGTAGACATGAGTCGTCAACGTATGTTCAACGATTATATGCCTCCATACAAAGCTGCAACTGATGAAGGTGCCGGCAGTATGATGGCCTCATTCAATGATGTAGAAGGTATACCCGCTACAGGTAACAAATGGTTGATGACAGACATTCTCCGCAAAGACTGGGGCTTTGATGGGTTTGTTGTCAGTGACTATACTGGTATTACTGAAATGGAAGCACATGGCATGGGGAATATTCCATCCGTTGCTGCACTAGCTATTAATGCAGGAGTTGATATGGATATGGTTAGCGACTCTTATATGAGTACATTAGAACAATCTATAAAAGAAGGTAAAGTTTCAGAAGAAACAATCAATAAATCCTGCCGTCGCATTCTTGAAGCAAAATATAAATTAGGACTATTTAAAGACCCATATAAATATTGTGATACAACACGTGCGAAAAAACAAATTTTCTGCCAAGAACATCGTAATATTGCACGCAAAATCGCTGCTGAAAGTTTTGTTCTTCTTAAAAATGAAAACAATACTCTACCTTTACAAAAAAAAGGAACTATTGCTGTAATTGGTCCTTTAGCTAATACAAAAGCCAATATGGCAGGAACATGGAGCGTTGCCGCTGTTGCTGAAAATATTCCGACACTTGTAGAAGGAATGAAATCAGTTCTAGATAATCAAGTACAAATTCTTACTGCAAAAGGTTGTAATCTAATGAATGATGCACAATATGAGGAACGTGCTACCATGTTTGGACGCAGCCTTAACCGTGATAATCGTACAAACGAAGAGTTACTAAATGAAGCACTAAGAATAGCCGCAAAAGCTGATGTTATTGTAGCGGCTGTAGGCGAATCTTCTGAAATGAGTGGTGAATGTAGTTCACGTACAAATCTAGAAATACCTGACACCCAAAAGGCTTTACTTAAAGCCTTACTTAAGACAGGAAAACCTGTTATCTTGACCCTTTTTACAGGTCGTCCTCTTGTACTTAATTGGGAACAAGATAATATACCTGCAATTCTAAACGTGTGGTTCGGCGGTAGCGAAACTGGAGCTGCAGTTGCTGATGTATTATTTGGTGACATTAATCCAAGCGGGAAACTTACAACTTCTTTCCCACAATCTGTAGGTCAACTACCTTTATTCTATGCTCATAAGAACACAGGCCGTCCTTTGGACAAAGGAAAATGGTTCGAAAAATTCCGTAGTAACTACATTGATGTTAGCAATGACCCTTTATATCCATTCGGATATGGCTTATCATATACATCATTCAAATATGGCGATATAAAGCTTAGTAGTAGAAATCTGACTGAAAATAAAGACCTTACAGCAACAGTAACTGTAACTAACACAGGAAAAAGAGATGGTTATGAAACTGTACAAATGTATATTCATGATCTTGTAGCAACTGTTACTCGTCCTGTAAAGGAACTCAAAGGATTTCAAAAAGTTTTCATAAAAGCAGGAGAGAGTAAAAATATTACATTCAAAATCAATGCTGACTTATTAAAATTCTATAATTTTAATCTCGAATTTGTTTATGAGCCTGGTGATTTTGAAGTAATGATAGGTCCTAATAGTAGGGATCTAAAATCAGAAATATTT
>JAHHQS010000161.1 GCA_020026285.1 Parabacteroides sp.
CTGTTAAACAGCGATAGCTTTTTGTATTTTATATGGATTGTTGGATACCTATTAGGGGAAATTAACTAGCACTTTATGTAGAAATATGAAGTATCGATTTATGATGTGTTAGAGTCCATTATTGCTTATAAGTAGAATTAATTTAATATGTTTTCCCTTTCCTTGATGAAGGGAATATAACTATTCTGGTAAATTCGATATTACTCTATTCTGAAGTGATATAATTCTTTACAACTGTAAAGTTTCTTAATAGTAAGTGTAAAGAATCTTTACAGTTGCACAAGCCTATGAAAATGTAATCACGTGTTATTTAATACTTTATGATTTTGGCACATGTCTTGTGTTTCTTTTAGTGTAAGAATGAAATTAAAATACAAGATGAGAAGAATAATTTTTTCAGTTTTGGTCCTGACAATGGTTGTAAACCATACAATCCGAGCACAGCAGCAGATGACGTTGCGCGAATGTATGGAATATGCCGTTAAGAATTCGACTAAAAAGAAAATTCAGGAGGCCGACTTCTCCGATGCTCAGATAAATCGTCGGGATGCTATTCTGAAAGCTTTTACTCCTACGATCTCGGCCGGAACTTATGCCTATTCCAATTTCGGTCGTACAGTTGACCCCGAGACGAATACGTATATCAGTACAACATCTTTCAATAATGGATATTCCGTCAGTGGAAGTCTGACGTTGTTCGACGGTTTTGCGGCTTTGAATAATATCAAAATCAGTAAGACGGCTGTGAAAATGGGTGTTTCGGAAGAACAGAAAGTGCGCGATGAAATTTGTCTGGCCGTGATGGAAGCATATTATAATGTGGTTTTCCATTCAGAAATGACTGTAGTCTTGGATCGGCAGGTTGCGACGGCTGAAGAAAATCTGAAGCTGGTTCGCCGTCAGCATGAACTGGGACAGAAAGGATATGTCGATGTCGTTCAGACCGAAGCTGATCTGGCGGAGAAACAATCGCAGCGGGTGAAGACAAACAATCTGTTGAATAATGCCGTGCTGACATTGAAGGATGTGATGCTTTGGCCGGTTGATATGGATTTGCAGATAGACAAATCGATGCTGACCAAGACCTTTGCTTCGATGTTGAATGATAATAGTGAATCAGCAGAGGCTTTGGCTGAACAGGCAAAGACTTATCTGCCTTCGGTGAGCCTGGCGAAAGGAGAAATGGACCAGGCGAAGTTCGCATTAAAGACGGCTAAGTGGCAGTTTGTTCCGACTTTGTCATTGAGTGGTGGATGGTCTACCAGCTTTTATACTTATCCCGGACGAAAGGATTATAAGGCTCCTCCATTTGGCAGGCAGTGGCGGAACAATGGAGGTGAATATGTTCAGCTAAGTCTTTCCTTTCCATTGTATGATCGGTTGTCACGTCATTCCAATCTGGTGAAAAGAAAGAATGATTATCGCCGAGCTCGTGCTCGATATGAACAGACATTGCACGATGTGGAAACTGAAGTCAGTCGGGCTTTGCAGGATAGGGAAGGAGCGATGACGGCTTTCATTCATGCACGTAAACATTCCGAGGCTCAGGAGGAATCCTATCAGTTGAATCAGAAGAAAATGGTACAGGGAATGATCTCACCTATCGAGTTTCAGACGATATCAAATGCTTATCTCAATGCTCAGGCAGAGCAGCTTAATGCAATGCTTCAGTATTATCTGAAAAGCAGTGTGGTGAAATATTATAAAGGAATCAGTTATTTGGAACAGTAAAATAGTATGGACAGAAAAATAGAACCTAAAAAAGGAATTGCTCTTGTATTCAGCAGGAAGTCTTTGCCCTATTGGCTGGGCGCATTATTATTTATTTTCATTGTTTATCTCTTTTTCAGAGACAATGTCAGCACGCTTCGTGTGGATGCTGAAACGCTTTCCATCAAACAGGTGGATTCGGGCGAGTTTAACGATTATATTCGCGTGAGTGGTCAGGTTCAGCCGATGACGACCATACAGATCAGTCCGTTGGAGGCGGGAATCGTTCAGAAGATCTTTATCGAAGAAGGAACGCACGTGAAAGCCGGCGATCCGATTCTTCAGTTAAGCAATGAGAATCTGGATATGCAGATATTGAATTCGGAGGCAGATCTGGCCGAGAAGGAAAACTGGTTGCGTAATACAATGATTACGATGGAACAGGAGAAGTTGAGAGTAAACCAGGAGATGCTTCAGTGCGAAATGGAAGTGAGACGTTTTCGTCGTGCCTGGCAGTCGCAGAAGTCTTTGTATGAAGAGAATCTGATTTCGAAAGAGGATTATCTGAGGGCGGAAGAGGATTTCGGTCTGTCGGAGGCGAAACTGGAACTGGTTCGCAATCGTTCCGTGCAGGACAGCCTTTATCGTGCCACACAGATCAGGCAGATGGGAGAGAGTCTGGACAATATGCGTCTGAATATGATGATGATCCGCAAGCGTAAAGACAACCTGATTATCAAGGCTCCGATTGACGGCGAGCTGGGTCTGTTGGATGTGGTGCTTGGACAGTCAGTTGCTTCGGGTGCTAAGATCGGACAGATCAATAATCTGAATCAGTACAAGATTGAGGCACAGATCGACGAACATTATATCGATCGGATCACGGCCGGACTGGAAGCTCGGTTTGAACGTCAGGATGAATCTTATTCGGCCTTGATTCGTAAGGTTTATCCGGAAGTAAGAGATGGAAAGTTCAAGGCGGATTTCAAATTTTCAGCCGTTCAACCGGAGAATATCCGTACCGGACAGACATATTATCTGAATCTGCAGTTGGGTCAGCCGGAAGATGCCTTGCTGATTCCAAGAGGAACTTTCTATCAGAAAACAGGCGGACGATGGATTTATGTATTGACTCCCGAAGGTGACAAGGCTTATAAGCGTGAAATCCGTATCGGTCGACAGAATCCGCAGTATTACGAAGTGCTGGAAGGACTGGCTCCGGGTGAAAAGGTCATCGTTTCCGGATACGACAACTTCGGAGATAACGAATGTTTGATTTTGAAATAATATATTTGTTCATCTAAAAACATTAAAAAATGATTAGTTATTTGCGGTTTCTGAAGCGAAATAAATTATATACGGCTGTTGAAATAATCGGAATGGCTATTGCTATTGCCTTCGTGGTTTTTATCGGCACTTTTGTAATTGGCGATTATAACACCGATCTTGCTATCAAAAAGCAGGGAGATATTTTTGTAGGACGTACTGATGGCTTTTTCCTTCATACCTATCCGACAAAGGATATCTTGTCTGGCGAGTTTCCTGAAGTGAAAGACATGTGTCGTATGATGGATGCAACAGCTTTACGAGGTGTCACTATGCGTATGATAGTAGGAGAACATACAGAAACGCAAAAAGCATTGATAGTTGATCAGAACTTTTTGGAATTTTTCCCTGTATCTCTTTTAGAAGGTAATTCTTCGGAAGCTTTGTCAGGTAATAAGATTCTTCTTTCCTCTTCTTGTGCATTACGTCTTTTCCCAAATGAGAATGCATTAGGGAAAAATATACGCCTGAAGATTGATAGCAAAGAAAAAGAAATGATGGTGTCAGGTATTTACGAAGACTTTAAGAATACCATTCTTCCGACTCCCGACATTATTTATAATTTCAATTGTATCCAGGAAATCTCCCCTGTTTTGATTCATTCGGGAAATGGTACAGTTACTCTTTTCTTCCGGTTGATGGATGGGACATCTATAAAGGTACTGGAGGAAAAAATGGAGAAAATATTGAAGAAAGAGGAATTATTCTTTAAGGAAGGACTGGCTAATCATTATTATCTGGATCGTTTTGAAGATATTCCGAAACTGGAGGATATACAGTTGTTTACTCCTTTTCAGAACATTGTTTCTCCTGTATTTATTCAGATATTTATAGGAATAGGAATACTTCTGTTTCTGTTCTCCATATTTAATTATATATCTCTGACTGTAGCACAATCCGGATTCAGGGCTAAAGAAATGGCTTCCCGCCGTTTATTGGGGTCCAGTCAAAGCAGTATCATCATGCGTTATCTTGCAGAAGCTCTTGTTCTGACCTTGTTATCCTTTATTCTGGCACTTATACTGGTTAAGTTTGCGACTCCATATTTCAATGAATTAGTAAATAGGCAGCAATCTCCTTTTGCAAAGGAATTTTGGTATAGCGAAGTGTTCTTTATGCTGACAGTCATTCTTCTGTTATCCTTTTGTGCAGGTATTATTCCCGCAGCTCTAATTTCCAGATATCAGCCTATTGATATTGTCAAAGGGAATTTTGCACATACATCCAAGATGACATTGGGACGAATCTTGATTATTATCCAAAGTATTATAGCCTCTATAACACTTGCTTTAGCCATTGTGATGGCAGTACAGTTAAAATATATGGAAGAAAAACCGATGGGATATGAAAAAGATCATATTATCTGGGTATTTGCTCATAGTTATGAAGAGTATCGTACAGAAGAACTAAATAATTTGGCATGTGTTGATAAAATTGGTTTTATTCAGCAACTTCCTATGGGACAAAGTGTCACTGCAATGACCTTGAGTAAAAAAGGTGAAACATATAAAATGAATGCCTTTTATGGTGATAGCAATGCTTTTGATATACTGGGATTTAAAGTTCTTTCAAAAATGAAAACTCCGGTAGATGATGATATCTGGTTGACAGAAACAGCCATGAAGGCTTTCAATCTGACAGTTGACTCTCTTGTAACGCATGCAAAATACGGGCAATTCTGTGGAGTTATCGAAGATTATCATCAAGGGACAGCTTCTGCTCCTGAGAAAAGCGATTTGCCAAAAGTCTTTTATCTTCTGGATATGAAAGGAGGAAAAAATTATTCTCTTTTGCGTTATATGATTGTGAAAGTAAAGGGTGATGAAGATGAGGCTCTTCAGGCCATTCGGGATTTTTATTATCAGGATAAGAATATTGAAGTGAATAGTATAAAGTTGAACACTTTTAATAGATTAAATAGTGAACTTTATAATAAGGAGACACAGAACTTGAAATTAATAATAGCTTTCGGTTTCATTGTTATATTACTTACCGCTTTGGCTCTGTTTGCAATAAGTACGTATTATGCACGACAACATGCCAAGTCCGTTGCTTTACGGAAGATTATGGGATGCAACCGTCCTCAATTATTTATACAGACTTCTTTCCGTTTCCTTAAATTGATAGGAATTGCATTAATAATCGCTATGCCTCTCGCTTATTGGATTACAGGAGAATGGTTGGAAGGATATAATTATCGGATAGATAATGCTTTTTATTACTATTTGGTAGTAATCTTGATTATGCTTGTAGTAGCCGTATTATCTATCGGATGGCAGATGGTTCGATTGATGAATACGAATCCGGTAGAAGTTTTAAAAACAGAATAATATAAATAAACATTAAAAATTAATATTATGATTAAAGTAACAGATCTAAGTAAGATTTTCCGTACAGAAGAAGTGGAAACTATAGCATTAAATAAAGTTTCGTTCGAGATAAAAGATAAAGAGTTTGTAGCTATTATGGGTCCGTCAGGTTGTGGCAAGTCTACCTTGCTGAATATCCTGGGATTGTTGGATAATCCGACCGAAGGCAGCTATGAACTGCTGGATCAGGAGATGTCGAAACTGAAAGAACGTGAAAGAACCAAGTTCCGCAAAGGAAATATCGGTTTTGTTTTCCAAAGTTTTAATCTGATTGATGAACTGAATGTGTACGAAAATGTGGAACTTCCGTTGAAATATCTGAAGATCAGTGCATCCGAACGTAAGCAACGTGTTACAGCCATGTTGAAACGCATGAATATCAGTCACCGTGCCCAACATTTCCCTCAACAGTTATCCGGCGGTCAGCAGCAGCGCGTAGCCATTGCCCGTGCCGTCGTATCCAATCCGAAATTAATTTTGGCCGATGAGCCGACTGGTAATCTGGATTCCAAGAATGGCAAGGAAGTAATGGACTTGCTGACCGATCTGAATCGCGAAGGAACAACCATCGTGATGGTGACTCACTCACCCAAAGATGCTTCCGTTGCTCAACGAATCATCAATCTGTTTGATGGCGAGATTGTAAGCGACGTCAGCAATGAGTTGTAAGGAAAGAAATTGTCTTTATGAAAAGAGAAAATAAAATATAATCATGGAAAGTCTAAGAAATATCAAATATACATTTCGAAAATATCCTGTTCCATTATTGCTGAGCATGGTTGGAATAGTAATGGCTTTTTGTGCTTTTATTATTATTTCCACTCAAGTCAAATTCGAAAAAAGTTTTGATCGTTTTCACCCAAAGGCAGAATGTATTTTTCGGGTGGACCAGCAGGAAGAACTGAATTTCCGATCTATCTTTCCACCAGGATTTGCCGAATCGGTCATACATTCGTCTTCGCATATAGAAGCAGGAACTGTTTCCTGTCCTTTTGTGGGAGAAGTTTATGTCACGATTACAGATGCTATCGAATTGGAAGGATTAAAGATGGAAGCCAATCTGGTGAGTGAAGGTTTCTTTCAAGTGTTTGGCATTCAGGTATTGGAAGGTGATAAGAACTTTGTAAAAGCCGGACAAGTGGCCGTACCGCAAAGTGTTGCACTTCGTCTGTTTGGACAGGAATCGGCTATAGGAAAAGAGATAAGAGTGGAAGATTCCTATTTTATCGAGTCTCCTACGTGGACTATTGGGGTGGTTTATAAGGATCTGCCCCATAATTCGCAAATAAGAAATCAGTTGTTATTTCCTTTGCCTGAAAGCTTTTCGCAAAACTTTTCACAAAGTAATTTCTTGTGTTATTTGCGGATAGATCAAAGTGATAATGCATCTTTTGTTGCGGATGAATTTAATAAACGATTCGATTTTAAACTACATAAGTTTCTTCATCCCATCGAACTGACACCGTTGGCTGACGTTTATTTTCAAGAAGAAGCTGCCGATAGCAGAATCTTTAAAAGTGGAAGCCGGTTGCAGGTTTATATCATGTCCTTCATTTCCTTTATGATTCTCATGATAGGATTCCTGAACTTTACGAATTTCTATACTTCGCTGATTCCTTCCAGATTGAAAACTATTAATACAAGAATTGTATTGGGTGAAAATGTGGATAGACTGCGTCTGGAAATAATGGGAGAGACAACATTGCTTTTGTTTCTGTCTGCTTTGATAGCTCTTCTGATTTCAGTTCCACTTTCTGATTCTTTGCAGCTTCAGGAAGTGGTTCAGGAAGCTTTTCATTGGAATCAGTATTTGTCAGTTGCTGTTCTGACACTTCTGATAGCTTTGGCAGGCGGAGTGATTACTGGTATTTATCCGGCCTTTTTTGCTACTTCGTTTCCTGTAATGGAAGCTTTGAAAGGTAATTTTAGTCAGACTGTTTCGGGAAAGAAGATAAAGAAAATGCTTGTTGTCATACAATATATCATTTCGAGTGTATTGATGATTTTTGTTCTATTTGTTTTCTGGCAGAACAGAATGATGGCTCATTCCAATTTGCATTTTGATAAAGATCAAATTGCTGTAGTGGAATTATCAAAATCAATGGCGAAACAGAAAGGGGAATGGTTACAGGGTGTATTGAAACAGAATCCAATGGTTGAAGAAGTAGCTTTTGCTTCCGAACTGATGGGTTCTCAGGATACTTACATGACAGAAGGATTTGTGTATAAAGAATATGATTTCAGTACATTTCTGGTCTTTGTCTCCTCCGATTTTCTGAAGGTTATGGGCATTCCTTTGTTAGAGGGAAAAGATTTCTCAGAGCAGAGTAAGAATGATGTTATCTTTAATGTTCATGCCAAAGAGAATTTTGATATGCAGCTTGGTCCGATTCCATCGAAGAAACTGGATATTGTAGGCTTTTGTGATGATGTGAAATTTAATTCGTATAGGAATGAACAGAGTCCAATTGCTTTCAGATATCTTCCGGTAAGTTATGGGTTTACTCCAGTAGCCTATATTCGTTTGCAAGCTGGATTTGATGCTGTTTCTGCAGAACAATTCATACGTAACACAATTGCCCGGATTGATCCGAATTATCCGGTTGAAGTTTTGTTTTACGACCAGATTCTACAAGAACAATACAATCGTGAGATTCGCTTTTCAAGAATCCTGACGTATTTCTCAGTGCTTGCCATTCTTTTGTCGTTGATCGGAGTCTTTTCGATGGTGATTTTTGATATTCAACATAAGAGAAAAGAAATAGCGATACATAAAGTGTTTGGAGCAGCGTATCAGGATGTGATTTGGATGGGGAATAAGCCTTATTTCTATATCGTGTTGACAGGATTTCTGATATCTGTTCCGATTTCATGGTTCGTTGTAACAGGCTATCTGGAAAGTTTCGTTCAGCATGTTCATATCACGGTATGGGCTTTTTTGATAGTCTTTATCCTTTTGGAAGTAATAACTTCTCTTTTGGTATTGTGGCGCTATCAT
>JAHHQS010000162.1 GCA_020026285.1 Parabacteroides sp.
CTTTTTTATATAGAATGAATAAAAAAATGATTTATAATTTCTGATTATAAAGTGATAGTAATAAGAGCTTTATAGCTATTTTTGTACAAATGAACTCTCTGTGGTTGAAATATAAACATTTTGATTAGGTAACAGACCGAAATACTGCAATATCGGAGGGGATAAAATAGCAAAGTGACAAAATGAATTACTCTTTTGAATAAGAGATATTTTAGTGGTTTGTGTAGTATATACAATTATCTTTTTTCTTTTTTAATTTTTATAAACGATTTTTGGAAAATAATGTTTTATTTTGCACTCGTTTTAGATAATTGTGGAAAATTATGTTGAATTTTATCAAGAATTGGACCCTGCCACTCGCTATGCTTGCAGGGGTTTTAGGTTATTTGGCTTTTGTTAATTTTAGCTTTTTAGAACCGACCAAGCCTTTTGTAAAAGACTTAATTGCTTTCTTAACACCGACTTTAATTTTTGCTCAGCTTTTGCTTACTTTTTGTAAAGTAAACGTTCGTGACTTGTTACCTGTTCCTTGGCATTTGTGGTTGCTTTTGTTTCAGATTATTTCGTGTCTTTTGATGGTTGCCATCTTGTTGGTGTGTGATATGGATAAAGATTATAGAGATATATTCGAAGGAGCTATGGTCTGTTTTATTTGTCCTACAGCAACAGCTGCGGCTGTTATTACAGGAAAATTAGGGGGAAGTATCTCTGCTTTGACAACGTATACATTATTATCGAATATTTTAGCGGCAATAGCTGTTCCTTTATTGTTCCCGTTAGTGGAACCTCATGCTGATCTTTCCTTCTTGACAGCATTCTTAAAGATATTGAGTAAGGTCTTCCCATTGTTGCTTTGTCCTTTCTTTTTGGCCTGGTTCATTCGTCTGTGCCTGCCAAAACTTCATAACTTATTATTGAATATGCATGATTTGGCTTTCTATCTTTGGGCGGTGGCTTTAACAATTGTAACAGCACAAACTTTCAAATCCATGGTGGAAGGTGATTCATCTATTGGAACTATCATCTTCATTGCATTAGGAGGTTTTATAGCTTGCGTACTTCAGTTCTATTTTGGTAAAAAGATAGCGGATCCATATAATGATCGAATTAGTGGAGGTCAGGCATTAGGACAGAAAAATACGGTTTTGGCTATCTGGATGGCCTATACTTATTTGAATCCGGTCAGTTCTTTGGCTCCAGGCTCATACGTCTTATGGCAGAATACCTTCAACAGCTGGCAGCTTTGGAAGAAACGTAAAAATGAAAAGAAATAGTTGGGTGATAAAATGAAGGGTGTTGATTATTTTATAATCGATACCCTAATTTTAACATCAGATCGTAAGTTGAATAATCAACGGTATCATAATATTTATAATTTGTTTTACGTGTAAAATAGCGATTGGTAAGCATGATATTCCAGCGATTTTTGAATTGATAAACAAATTGTAGACTAAAAACCGTTAATCGGGCATTGCTTTTATCTCCTTGTACATCTAGAATATCAGGATCTATGGTATCCCAGTCCAATTTAGGATCGTAACCTTTCCAGGTGAAAATATGATAATTCTCCAGATTCAACAGGACAGCAAGACGTTTGTTATAAACCATTCCTGCACCACCTTTTATACTATATCCACTTCCAAGATTATAATCACGTTCACCTAATAACATATAATCGGACAGGCTTGCTCCTAAGGCTATTCCGTTGGCATACAGTTCACCATAAAGCAAAGTCTTGTTAATGTTATCGGGATTCTTGTAATAGATTGTTCCTAATCCAAACGAAGCTGCCTCCGAAATACGATATGGTGCTATCTGCGGTTCCTTGTTCTTGTTTATATCCGAATTGTAATAGCCAAAATGCTGAAATGCTCCCAGCATCAACGAACGGGAATCTTTATGCCATACATTCTTTCCCCATAAAGCTCCGATCGCATTGATCTGACTAATCAATGGCTGGTTAATCATATCCAATCCTAGCTTGAAACGGAACCATTCGTAAGGAGCATAATTCTCATCATTGAACGGGTTTCCGTAATTCAAGGATAAATCCACATGAAGACTATTTGATCCTTTATGCGAATTATCTTCGTTTGCAAGAAAACGAGGGCCGAGACTGATTGTGAAATCAACAGGAATATGACTATATCTTCTTCCTTTTGATGGCTGATGTTTCCATGATTCCCCTGTAATTATTCTGTTAATGCCTCTTATGGGGGATATGATTGTTGTCAATATTTCCCGACCAACACGTTCTAATCCGTATGTTCGGTTGTCTATAAATAAATCAGACAGACGGAAGGTTATCTCACCCAGTGCAATTCCTCCCAAAGAGGTGGCCATCATATCATTGATGGAAGGTCGTTCGTCTTCCATGAAATATTCCCACATCAGGCTTCCTCCTACAGAAAAAGGTATTGATTGCCAGAAGTTAAGTCCGTTGCTGCGGGCCGCATTGAAGTACATTCCTCCGTGATAAGGATGGGCGAACAAGTTGGTAGTGAACTTGTCACTATCCCAAACAGGTTTCACTTTGAAATTCCTTTTAATTGTTTTTAAGTTAATTTTTGCCCATTCTTCTTTTACTATAAAACGGTCGAAAGACCAGATAGCCAAATTTGTACCTATAACTTCTCCAATGGCCCTGAAAGGTCGTGGCTTATAAAATTCGATGGAATCGCTGAGGTAATATCTGGATTCCATTTGAGGTATATATTCCTGACTATATCCGTATTTAAAGGAAATCAAGAAAACTATTAATACATAGAATCGTTTAATACGCATAACTAAAACAATACATCAGACTTGTGCAAATATCTATAAAATAGATTTAATACCACATTTTTTTTGTGCTAAAAAATGTAGTAAGGAAATAATCTCCACAATGGTGCTCTTTTATACGGACATTCCTGTATATAAAAATTAATGAAAAGTAATATAGAGTCTTATAAATTAAAAACAGTTTCTTATCTTTGCCACAAAAACAAAATGATAGATTTCATTACTTTATGTGACTTTATTGGAACCTTCGCTTTTGCTATTAGTGGTATCCGATTGGCATCAGCAAAGAATTTTGACTGGTTTGGTGCATATGTGGTAGGTGTTGTAACAGCCGTTGGTGGTGGAACCCTCAGAGATGTTTTATTAAACACAACTCCCTTCTGGATGACAACTTATTTTTATTTGTTGATTTCAGCTTTAGCACTTGTCTTTGTTTTAATCTTTCGTAAATATGTGGTCCGATTGAACGATACAATTTTTATTTTCGATGCGATAGGACTTGGCTTGTTTGCCGTGGTAGGTATAGATAAAACACTTACTTTTGGTTTCCCTATGTGGGTCGCCATAATTATGGGTACCATGACCGGAGCTTTCGGTGGAATGTTCAGAGATATACTGATAAATGAAGAACCGTTGATATTCCGAAAAGATATTTATGCTTTAGCCTGCGTTTTTGGAGGTCTGGTTTATTATGTTTGTATGTTAGCTGATTTACCTTTGCCTTTAACTCAGTTTATTGCCGCTGTAGCTGTATTTGTTTCTCGAGTTCTTGCCGTTAAGTATCATATCAGTTTGCCAGCATTAAAAGGCGAAGACTAAGAAATATTGTGGTTTGTCATGATATTTTGTTTATATTCTTTTGATTGAATGAACAAAATAACTTGGATTTCGTTATCTTTGTGTTTCTAAAGTACGGATTATGGTGGATACAAAGCAGCAAGCATCTATTTTATTGATATATACAGGAGGAACTATTGGTATGATAGAAAATCCTGAAACGAAAATTTTGGAGGTTTTCGATTTTCAGCATTTAGCAGATAATGTTCCGGAACTAAAATGTCTAGGCCATCAAGTTGATACCTATCAATTTGATCCTCCATTGGACTCATCAGCCATGGGTCCTGATTCATGGATGAAAATAGTTCGGATTATTGCTGATAACTATCAGAAATATGACGGATTTGTGGTATTGCATGGAACTGATACCATGTCGTACACGGCATCCGCTTTAAGTTTTATGCTGGAGAATCTGGATAAACCTGTTATCTTGACGGGGTCTCAATTACCTATAGGAATGTTGCGTACCGATGGTAAGGAGAATTTGATTACGGCTATTGAAATCGCAGCAGCTAAGGAAAACGGATTCCCGATAGTTCCTGAAGTTTGTGTCTTTTTTGAAAATGAATTGATGCGGGGTAATAGAACATGTAAGGCAAATGCTGATAATTTTAATGCTTTTCGTTCTTATAATTATCCATCTTTGGCACACGTGGGAATTCATATTAAATATGATGTGAGTCAGATTTATTATCCTGTATCCCGTCGTCCATTAAAACCACACTATTTATTAGATAGAAATATCGCTATTTTGAAACTTTTTCCAGGTATATCTCCATCCGTTATCGAGAGTATTCTTAATATTCCAGGATTAAAAGGGGTCGTTATGGAAACTTTTGGTAGTGGAAATGCTCCTTTGGATAAATGGTTTCTGGATATGATGGAAGATGCGGTTCGTCGGGGTTTGGTTATTGTAAACGTAACTCAATGTCGGGCAGGAAGTGTTGAAATGCATCGGTATGCAACCGGACAGAAATTATTGGAAACGGGGGTAATCAGTGGTTTTGATAGTACAACTGAAAGTGCTGTTACCAAGCTGATGTTTTTGTTTGGACATGGCTTGAGTCCTGAGTCTGTAAAAGAACATATGAATTGTTCACTTATAGGGGAAATAACAGTGCCTGATTCATTCAATCGGTTATAAAAGTAAAAACATTTTAATTTTAAAAGCTAAGAATTGAATACAATTATGAGAGTAAGTACAACATTGAGAGTGTATTTTAAATTGTCTTTTTTATTTTTTCTTGCTTTTCTTTCAAACTTTTCAGTTTGGGCAAAA
This sequence comes from Parabacteroides sp., assembly GCA_020026285.1. Next base: position 4,898 of record JAHHQS010000162.1, read on the forward strand.
AATGGTGGTGATAAGATAAGAGTAGCGTGCGTTGGTAATAGTATTACGTATGGAGCAGGAATAGGTAATCGATTTCAAAATGCTTATCCCGGTATTTTACAACAATGGCTGGGTACAGATTACGAAGTCCGGAATTTCGGCTATAGTGCACGAACCATGTTACGAAAAGGTGATTACCCTTATATGCATGAACAGATGTATAAACAGGCTAAAGCTTTTTTGCCTAATATTGTAACTATAAAATTAGGAACAAATGACAGTAAACCCAAAAACTGGATCTATAAAAATGATTTTGAGAAAGACTTGACAACAATGGTTAATGAATTTCAGGCTCTTTCAAGTAAACCTGAAATTTTTTTGTGTTTGCCGGCTCCGGCTCCAAAAGAAAAATGGGGAATCAATGACAGTACTATCTCCAGATATATTATTCCTATCATAAAGAAGGTCGCTAAAAAGAAAAGGTTGAAGGTTATTGATTTGTATTCCGCATTGAAACCTTATCATCCTCAATATTTTGTTGATGGTGTACATCCTAATCCTGATGGTTCTGCTGTAATTGCTAAAGAAATTTATAAAGAATTGACAGGGAATGAGGCTCCGAAATTTGATTCAAAACAAGCTTTCCCTGGAAAAAAATCCACTTGGAATGGATGTAGCCGCTATGACTTTATTTGTGCCGGAAGAAATGCAACAGTGGTTGTTCCAAAGAAAGCTGCCGAAGGTAAGCCTTGGATCTGGCGTCCGGCATTTTTTGATGCATTTCCTTCGGTAGATAAAGCTCTTTTGGAAAAAGGTTTTCATATCGCCTATTTAGATGTAACACATTTTTATGGTAGTCCGAATGGAGTGCGCATGGGCAATGAATTTTATGATGTTATGACAAAAATTTATCATTTGTCATCAAAAGTCGTGGTTGAAGGATTTAGCCGTGGAGGATATTATGCTCTTAACTGGGCTGCTGCAAATGCTGATAAAGTGTCTTGTCTTTATATTGATGCTCCCGTATGTGATTTGACAAGTTGGCCAGGAAGAAAACGTGCTGATTTATGGAAGAATGTATTGGCAGAATGGAACGTGAAAGATGAAGAAGTGACTTCTTCTTTTCGTGGTAATGCTTTACAGTTATTACCTAAATTAGCCAAAGCTCGTATTCCTATTATAGCTGTTTGTGGTGATAGTGATAAAGTTGTGCCATTTGAAGAAAACTTCAAACCTGTGCGTGAGGCTTATGAAGCTATGGGAGGTGTTGTGGAATTGATACTTAAGCCAGGTTGTGATCATCATCCTCATAGTTTGACTGATCCTGAGCCTGTAGTGGATTTCATTCTTCGCTATCAGCAGGGCTATGATAAATATCAAATGATAAATCGTCGTACAGATTTGACAAATGCTTTCCTTCGTTTTAAGAATGAAAAGAAGGGTACAGTTGCTTTTTTAGGTGGATCAATTACTGAAATGAGAGGTTGGAAGGATCAGATCTGCGAAGATTTGAAACAACGTTTCCCTGAAACAGATTTTAATTTTATTTATGCAGGAATCGGTTCAACAGGTAGTACTCCTCATGCTTTTCGTATGGAACGAGACATATTAGAAAAGGGGGTACCTGATTTATTGTTCTTCGAAGCTGCAGTTAATGATGATGCTACAGCTAAACCTTTGGATCAAGTACGTGCTGTTGAAGGTATTGTACGCCATATGCGTGCTGTCAATCCAAAGATGGATTTGGTTATGCTTTATTTTATTTATGATCCATTTATTCCATTATTGAATAAGGGTATTCAACCTGACGTAATAATGAATCATGAGCGAGTTGCCAACGCTTATTCTATTTCTTCTATAAATTTAGCATACGAAATAGCAAATAGAATGAAAGCAGGAGAATTTAATTGGGATAAGTTTGGAGGAACTCATCCATTATGGTTTGGACATAAGTTTTATGCTGCTTCAATTGCTAAATTGTTTGATGAAACAATTCATGTAATGAATAAAGCAGAGATTAAACCTCACGAGATGCCGGAAAAAACATTGGAATCATTTGCTTATGATAAAGGAAAATTGGTTAGTATAAAGGAGGCTACACGTTTGAAAGGTTTTTCAATTGTTGAAGATTGGATGCCTTCTGTTTGTAAAAAGGCTCTTTTACGTCCAGGTTTTTGTCATGTTCCAATGTTGGAATGCTTAAAAGGCGGTTCTTCATTTGAGTTTGAATTTAAAGGAAGAGCTGTTGGTATTTTTTGTGTAGCAGGTCCAAAAGCAGGAGTTTTGGAATATAAGATTGATGGTAAACCATATAAGGATTTAAATATGTATACAAAAAATAGTAAGGGATTATACATACCTGGAGTATATATGTTTGATGCCGAATTGGAAGAAGGTAATCACATTTTGACAGTCCGTGTGAAGAAAGGTGAAAAATCAGAATGTCAGATTCGTGATTTTGTTGTCAATGAATAATAGATAGATTCTATTATTCATAGATAGAAGAGTATTGGATATAGAAGCATGTTTCATTCAATACTATAAATTAAGATTGAAAATTGAATAAGATATGAAATTGATTTTTTTTAGCTTAGCTAGTGGCAGTAGTGGAAACTGTTACTATCTAGGTACACCTGAGTACGGAATACTAATTGATTCCGGGATAAGTGTTCGTACAATAAAAAAGGTGTTAAAAGAACGGTCGATTGATTTGTCACAGATTATGGCTATACTGGTAACACATGATCATGCAGATCATATTAAGACAGTAGGCTATATGGGAGAAAAATTAAATATCCCGGTATATACAACAGAAGGGGTCCACCGTGGAATCGCAAAGAGTCGTTATGTGGAGGAAACTCTTGTTGCATCCAAGCGCGTTATAGAAAAGGAAGTTCCTTTCAAAATCCGAGATTTTGAAATTACTGCTTTTCCTGTACCTCATGATAGTACAGATAGTGTAGGGTATTTTATTCAAATTGGAAAACATCGTTTTACAATCGCAACAGATGTTGGGCATATTACAGAAAAAGTAAGTGAATATATCTGTAAAGCCAATCATTTGATATTGGAAGCTAATTATGATGAAGAAATGCTTCGTTATGGTAATTATCCGCAGTTCTTGAAAGAAAGGGTGGCAGGACCTATAGGACATTTGAGTAATCAGGAAGGTGCAGAGTTCCTGGCAACTCACTATACACTTGATCTGAAAAATGTATGGCTTTGCCATTTAAGTAGAGATAATAACCATCCGGAACTTGCTCTTAAAACATTTGATATTCGATTATTTGAAGAAGGGATTCGCGTAGGAAAAGATCTTTCGTTGGTAGCATTGAAGCGAACAACACCTTCTGATATTTATGAATTTGAACTTTAAGCAAACAAAAAATAATAATAAAATTTTGGTTTTTCCGATTTTGTCTCTATCTTTGCACCCGCAATCAAGGAGATGATTGTATATAGATGATGACTTCGTAGCTCAGTTGGTAGAGCAAATGACTCTTAATCATTGGGTCGAGGGTT
>JAHHQS010000163.1 GCA_020026285.1 Parabacteroides sp.
TATCAAATCAATATTAAGGTCTTACATTTCTTCCAATTTGTTTCCAACGTCTTTTCGCATTTTGAACTATTCTTTTTTTATCCGCTTTGGGGAGTGTGCCCTCACTGATTTCCAACCAAACATCATTTAGAGATGTGTATTTCACGGCTATAGTCAGCCTTTGTAACTTCTTATTCATCAGTTGCAACTTTGGTCTGACATTAAAGACTATCTCAAGTCGCTGATGTTCTGTCATTTTGTTATCTGATATACATGCTGTACGAATGTCATTGACGATTTCCACACTATTCATAATCACTTCTCTGTATATCTTATTCCTTTTGGCGGAGAGAGCAACAGCTATGGCATTGGATGTCTTGTCTTTTAACTGCTTTGTCAAATCTCCCATATTTTCAGTCAGTCTTGTAATTTCATGATAGAATCCGTATGTCTGTGCTGCATAGCAGATGATTGAATAAAATGAATCGAGGTAAGTATTAAATTCCTTTTGGATATTTGTTGTTGCTTCTACTTCCTCCTTTGTCCAAACATGGCCTGTTGTCTCCAGTAACATAGCAACTTCTTGATTTTTCAAGGTCTTTTCTGCTTTCTCTGTATATAGAAGAATCATTCTTGAGAGAACAGGATCATTCTGTGCCATGACATTTTTGACACATATCATAAGAAATAAACAAACAAGTATCTTTTTCATCTCATTTCTATTATCTTGCGTTTGCTGCCACTCTACGCCAACGGCTTAGAGCTAGGTTTGCAATCTCACCATTCGTTCTGTTTACCATGCCTTCAGTAACATTGTTCCATACATCGGATATCGTATAGTATCTGATACTCATATAGAGTAGATTCAGTTTGCGTGAGAACAAAGCCAATCTGTCATTCAACTCCCAAAGAGTTTTTGACCGTTCAGAACCAGTAAGCATATTTTCCTTTCCTCCTTGTGCAACAGCATCTCTGAGTATCGTAAAAACAGAAACAAGTTCAGTAGCTGTTTCTATATAAAGATTGTTCATGCTCATACTTGCAATTATACCTTGAGGGTTATTCTGTACGGCGTTTTTCAGCTTTCCCAAAGTGATGAAAATCCGAACACCATCATCATACAAATAGGAACAAGCTTTTAAAGAAGATGCATAACCGCTTGCTGTCTTGAGATAACTGTTATACTTCTTTTCCCAGTCATGAATCTTTGTGAACTCAGCAGCAATTGTGTTCTGCAGGGTGCCCGTTTTAGTCTGTCCGTTTATCTGCTTTTTGATTTCTGAATTGAGAAGTTCATTTCCTTCAGCCAGAGCTACCCATTCCATGGGATTGGATGCAGCAATCTGTGCCGAGGCATGGCCAGAGACAAAAATTAAAAGAAGTAAAAGCAGTTTAGCGATTGGTAATTTCATATATACATCTCCTTTGTTTATTTAGTTCTACACCTTCACGAATGATAGATACAACATCTTTTGAATTGGCTAGTCCCTGGAGTTCCAAACGAGGAGTCTGTTTATCCATGGAGAATATCGTAACTGATTTTAAAGCAAAGAGCTGCTGCATGAAATTCTGATGCTCATAGAAGTCAACAATTCTATAGAGTTCCATATAATTGATGGTTCTATGAAAGATGCCATGTTCACAGATAAGTTGCTCTTCACCGATGTAATATCTAATGCGTCTTAAATAGACATAACGGTATGCCAACAGAAGAATCAGTAATAACGAGGCTGCTAATACGAAATCTGCAAGGGGATTGCCTTCAATCCCTCCATATACAATGCCCATTGGACATAATACAAGCCAGGGCAGTTCATTGATAATAAACTGTCCAGGTCTGGGTTTCAAAATGAGTTTATGCTTGCTTCCTGTATTGTACATTTTTGGCTGTGTTATCTGCGAAATGCAGAGGTTTTACGTTCTTCAGTTTCTTTTTCACTCACTTCTTTCTCTTCACTGTTTTTGATTTTAGCTAATAAGGCATCATTCCAGTCTTTCATACCATCTGGTGCTGTTTCAAAGAGGATATTTTCCCGAATGGGCAGAGCTTCTTTTATCTTCTCATGATATTCGTTTAATGCTTTCAGTGCCTCACTTTTAAGTTCCTCCAGATCTTCTTTGCATACCAGTCCACTTGATCGGGAAGAGTAGAATTCGATTTCAGCGTTCTCAGCTTTACAGTATAAAGGGGAAATAGACTTAGGAAGGTAATCAGCCTCTCCACTTAATCTATCTTGTGGATCTGTCATGCTGCTTACATAATCTCTCCATTCAGGAGTGGGTGTGTAAGCGTAGTTTACTGCAAACTTCTTTCCGGCCTGGTCGTTGTCGAAACACAAGTGGTGTTTAGCAGATGGTGCAGCTTCCAGCATTCCATTAAGTTGTTTTTGAGTAGGATTGCCTCCTGTTGAGACGTACACAGCCTTTTTGCTTTTCCCCTCAAGACGACATAATTGGTAGTATGCCATGGCATCGTATGCACTTTCAAACCACAAAACCTTGTCAGCTTTGTCAAGTGGTTTACCAGATAGATTCGCAATCCAAAGTCCTTCGGAAGAGTTGCTTCCTTCTGCCTTTCCTTTATAGCTTGCAGCTCCATCATTCCGAGCACGACCTCTTTCCTCGAAACCCACTACCTTCTGGTCCTTGTCTGTAGGCTTAAAAAGAGGAAAAGCAAGATTTGCATAAACCTTCCCATCGCTTCTTGTTTTTGCAGCCAACATGAAGAATCGCCTGAAAGCATACTGTGTGTATAAATCTATCCCTCTGTTGGCAAAATAGGGATAAAATTTCGTTTGGGTACTTCGCTCTAACGGATTGAACTTATGGATATCATAATCCTCTATATTGAATGTTTTAGGCTGTTTCATATGAGAATAATAATCTGACTGTCGGATGCTTACAGGATTGTTCAATAGTCTGTTACAGACTAAATTGACCAAGTGGTCACCAGACATTCCTGGTGTATACTCTGCAAACAGATTAGGATGTTCCTTGATGAATGAGATAATATTGAAGACCTTCTGTACAGGAGGCTGGAAACAGCATTGTCCACCGGCCGTGATAATAAATTTATCGCCACGGATTCGTATTCCATTGCTATCGTGTCTAATATACGATGGGTAACGTAGTCCGTCTCTTCTGTTCAGACTATATCCTGCATCGGAAAGCACATCATGCATTGATAGCTTCTGCAAAAAATCTTCATATGTATATTCTCCGTCGATCATCTTCCCATTCTAATATCACTGATTTCCTTATTCATTTCTGCTTCAAAAACTCGAGCAGCCACATCTCGAGGACTATCCACTCCCGGTTTGAAATATGGACGAGGTCCTGTATAATGATCACAATAGATGTCTGGTTCCTGATGAGATAAACCGTGAATAACACCTGCAGTCACAGCAGTACCAGCCGTCAAAGCAGCAAAAATCCTGGCTCCGATATTCGACTTCGCTTCAGGGTTTGTTTTCATGTCAACCTCATTGAAAACCTTTGAAAAAAGTTTCATTCTATGATAATCATCAACAGCAAGGAATTTATCGTATTGCTTTTTGCTTATTTCATGACTTATTGCTTCACCGTTTATTACAGCTGTCATTTTATATGTGTCTTTGACTTCTGTAGGGTGAACCATGATTTCGTCAACTTGTACTTCTCGGCCATGATTGTCTTCCCGATACCAACCTTTCTCGGGATTGATATTCGCCAATTCTTTACCATCGATCCAAGTTGCTTTTTCATAAATTCTATCATCTATAACATTTTCCTCTCCCATAAATTCATCTTGAACAGGAAGCGAATAATTCCTTTCATCGGACAATCGTTGCTCAATTTCCTGATAAATCTGTGGATGCAAAGCAAGATCAATACGATTGGTATTATTAAGCATATTCATATCAAGTCTGTCAGAGAAGTCATCCTTTATAGCAGAATTGATGATTTCCAATCTATGCTCGATTGGATGTTCTTTTATAGAATTGCTGCTTAACGTTTCTAATTCTTTGTCTGAAAGATCATACACCATATCTGCATTAACCTGTTGCGACTGGATGGTGAGAGTTCGGGCTTCTTTATCTATGATGACTCCATGTGAGGCAAGACATTCCTCCCATTTTTCATTTGAGAAATAGACAGGTGAAGAGATTAAATCCTTATAGGCTTTTGCTGGTTCCTCACTTCTTGGCCGTGTGATAAGGGGAGGTATAATATCCTTCAGATCTTGTAAGACATCTGGTTGCTTTACTGGTGCAGCACCTTCTGCAATTTGCTGATTTCCTTTATAGTAAAATCCATATCCACCAGACTGTAGTTCGCCTGGTTTCATACGTTTGTCCCATCTCTCAGCTACAATAGGAGACTGAGGATAGAACAGCTCACCACCGACTCTTCTAAGATGATAGCCCATTTGGTTTCTTGGTGTCCATCCCAAAAAAGGGAAAGGTAATCCCAATCTCTGACGACCATATTCACCCATGCCCATACGATAGCCGTGTAATCCCATAGCTACACGACCATTTGCATTTCGTGCGTGGACAAAGTCTTTAGGCATATAGAAATTTTCACCTACGATGCTTGTGAATACATTATACGCTTTCTTGTTGGCCGTATTTGTTCCCCAGTCTGTAAGAGCCAACATCTGCTTCTGTGTAAGATTATAAGTAAGCATTGGTGAATCGTGTCCTTGCACAATCAATTGATAGGCTGTACCGTTGCTTACCACATGAGCTTGCAATCCATTACGCATTAGGATATCACGTAATTCTGGCTGCAAGTCCATGTCTCGGGGATTTGTATTCTTTCTAATTGTCATAACACTAGATTTTAAGCATCACCACAAGACATTCCGTTTTCAAGTTGTTCGTCTTTATAGTGGACAAATTCTTGAGCAGATTCATCATCAATGGCAAGATTGTTTTCTTTGCAATATTCCTGGTACTCCTCTTGCCATTCTGGAGAAAAATGATTCACATAATCTAACCAGGTGTATTCACCGCTTTCAAGTTTCTCAATCAGGATATCTTCTGAATAATATTCGTGTTCCATGTTTTTTTAGCTTAATGAATTATTTATGCAGGGATGATGACATATTGCGAAGACCGGCTTTTCTCTGTTCATCCCATATTTCGTCTGTGTAACTTTCTTCGGGTATATAATCATGATTACCGTCATTATCTGTTACCCAGCAACCGTAGCACCCAAAAGTGTATTTGCTCCATTCCTTTTTGGACTGTTCACTCCAAATCTGTTCATCACCCTCACAAATTCTGACACCAACTTTGTCAGTAAGGTCGATCCCTATAGTTACAGGTTCATCTTCGAGAATGAATGTAAGGGGTTTGCCATTTTGAACGCTTTTAAGCTCTGTTGTTCCCAGATGTGCTGCATCGGCAAGAACTTTAAGATTGCTTTCGATGATTGAGACAGGAGCTGTGAGAACTTGGTGCGTTACAGCATCCACTTGAACAAAGGCATTTGTTTTCTGTCCTTCAGGTAAGGTTACTTCAGCAAGTATAACCTTGCCTTCGTTGAGAAGATTCTGCTGCTGTTCGTTAAATTGTTCGATAGGTGCATTTTTCAAAGCAGGATAGAACAATACATCTATTCCTCCGTTATCTGATGGAATAAAGGCAAAACGAGAGCGTCCGGAAACGACTTCTCCGTTTTCATTCGTTACCTTTATAGGTAAGACTGGAGAGCGATATCCCATTGAAAGATCATCAAGGACGTTCATAGGTAAATCTTCTATCATTTCCCTGGTCAATCCGAATTTCTCCAGTGTCTCATACGGATAATTTGATTCGTCAAATCGGTCATGTTTCATACTTTGATTTATATTTTAAAATAATACTCTGGCAAAGATATTAATGTTTTATATAAATCTAAAAAACAGAGGATAAAAGAACGTTTTAAACGTATATATTAATACTCAGAGTATGATATTATGAAAATAATCATACTTTAAATAAGATTTTATTTCATTTATTGGAGTTTAGGTATGAGAATGTGCTTTTCTTTACAAGCACATTATTACTTTTGCACACATGAGAAGATTAGCGTACATACTTACAGGCTGCCTTATGCTTTTAACAGTGGAATCAAAAGCACAATTTCATACAATTGAAATCAAGGAGAACTTGTATAAAATAGAGAGGACAAAATCTGGAAATAACAAAGAAGACGTTCGTCCCCAAATACAGGGAAGAATAGACTCTGTTACTACTCAAAATCTTAAAGATACGTCGAGTGTCATGGTACAAAAAGAAAGAATAGGCGAGGTACCATTTTTTGCCTATCCTTTGAAACAAATAAAAGTCACTTCTTCTTTTGGCTATCGAAAAGATCCATTCACAGGAAAGAAACGTCTGCATAATGGACTTGACCTTCGTGCCAGAAATGAAGAGGTGTATGCGATGTTACATGGTAAAGTAATAAAAACAGGAGAAGACCGACGGTCAGGAAAATACGTAATCTTACAGCATGGTAACATTCAGATAAGCTACTGTCATCTATCTAAGATATTAGTTGGGACAGGAACATTGGTTAATCCTGGAACAGTGGTTGCAATTAGTGGTTCTACAGGCCGTAGCTCTGGACCACATCTTCACATTACAGCTCGTTTTAAGGGAAAATCTGTCAATCCTGCCATAATTCTTAGCTACTTCCGTAAACTCATGGAGGGTGAGAACGTCACTGTTTGATATTCCAGGTTAAGCAATGAAGGGCTCCACCTTCTTTGACAACGTCACTCATTTCAACTGGGACAATCTTACAATCCGGAAAAGCTTCTTGAATATATCCTTGAGCAATGTCGTTTTCTGCCAAGCCTTCGAAATAAGGCATAAAAATTAAATTCCCCACTTGCAAGAAGTTTATATAAGCCCAATTTAAATCAAAGTTTAGTTTATCATTCGGTATTTGACTGAAATCCATTTCTCTTACATCAAAACCATTATTGGTAAGCACTGTTTTAATTGCCTTTGCCTCTTCTGCATGAAGCATATGATCTGCTGACATTAGAATTCGATTATCTCCGGCGTATTTGATAAAGCCGTCAGAATGACCATATACATCAAGGCCTGAATCGGGATCAGAGGTTCCAGGAGCTGACCAAGGGATGATTATAATTTCTCTTCCTCCAAATGCTTTTTTAAGTTCCTGAAGAAAATCATTATCTCCTTTTATTCTACCATTTTCAGTGAAAACTTTATCCGTCATGACAATCTTATTTCCACATATCACTACATTACCACCATCCATTTTGATACTGGTCTCTCTACATTTCAACCCCAATCTACTGCAGACTTTATAGCACTTAGTAATTGTCGCCTTGTATTTTCCGAGTAAGTAGTCTGGCTCATACTTATATTTTAGAAATTCTCCATCGGACAATTGTATACATTAAAAGTAAAGGCATTAAAGATGTATACGAAATCGTTAAAATTAGAACAATTACTTCAAGTGAAGCTAAACAGATAGAAGAGGATCCAACTACTAAAGATGAGATCCGTTTGGCTTTTGTTCTCCGATATAGTCATCAACTATTCAATAGTTATACTAAGGTTAACACTCATAAAATGATAAATTATACCTTTATTGATACAACGTTCGAAGAAATAAATGTTGGTGATGCCGAAACTGATATTTAGAGGTAAAGCGGTACAGAGCAATGTGCCTGTACCGCTTTATTTATTTTACTTTATATTGCTGAATGATTTTTATCATAGTTTTTACATCCTCACCAACTTGTACAAAATTCTTATATAAAATTCGCTCTCTTTCATCTCGAGATTTAAACTTGTAGAACTTGGGTAGGGGTATATAACTATCTTCCTCCTTTTTAATCTCAGCCATATCAAAGTTTGTCTTACAGTAGAACTTTGATGTTTTGAATTCTTCAGACTCCTGGATGTTCATGGAGCCATTGACTCCGACCTTAGTTTGAACGAAGTCTCGAGCAGTCTGGCCACAAATCCAACCTGTTGGCATATCGGATATTTTTGAAGCCGGCACAAGACTATCCATGTTTTCATTCAAGTTGATCGAGGTTTTACTTCGATCTATCGTAATACCTTTCTTCAGCTGCACGACTTTACCAAATATGTCACTGGAAAGCCATTCCAAGGTTTCTTTTGATCGAGCGGAACCTGAAACAACATTACCAACAGTAGTAATGATTTTCTGCATACCTACCTTTCCGTAATCGGCTTCTAGCTGTGGCAGTTCCTGGAAACCTAATGTTACACTAACTTTGTTGCTTCGAGCTGTACCGATCAAGCGGTCTATTTTGTGGAAATACAGTGTTGGCAGCTCGTCGACAATGATAC
>JAHHQS010000164.1 GCA_020026285.1 Parabacteroides sp.
TACCATTTTATTTATAAAATATTGGTAGTCAACTGGTCTAATATGCTGCATCGGATAATAATCTTTCTGTTCCATTTTCAGATAATTCTGTACGTTCGCTATATATATTCTTGATACGAACAACCTCCCATCCACTCGGAATCTCCCCAATCCAAGCGACACCACTATCCTTATATGTATCGTAAGTATTTGCCATAATTATCCCAATATCTTATTTATCAACTCCGCCTCCTGCTTCTCCAATTCTTTCAAGCGGGCAAAGATATCCTCACTCTTGCGTGGAGCCACATACTTATAAAATTCGCGTGTAAAGGGAATCTCATAACCAACTTTGGTCTTCTTCTCGTCAATCCAAGCGTCAGGCGTGTACGGAATAACATTCTTCTGCATATACTCTTCGATATCCTCTATCCAAGGTACTATTTCTGTATCGCGTTTCTTCGGGTCCGGCTGTACTTTCCCTTTTTTGAGAACAGGCTCACCCGTCTCTTTATCCACCAACGGACGTTCGATGGTTAACTTGGAGTACTTAAAATAGTCATTGTCAAGCACCTTGCTTTCTACTTTCAAAGCCCCGTCCTCACTCTGATAGCTCCAGTCTGTAAAATCCTTGTAAGCCTCCGTGATAAGCTCCCGACAACGGTCACTGATCTCTACTCGCTTATTGCCAAGACTCTTTCGCCGCTTATCGTAACATTGACTTGCATCTATAAGCTGCACTTTACCTTGACGTTCTTCACTCTTGTTCTTAGTGACAATCCAAATATAGGTGGCAATACCTGTATTGTAAAAGAGGTCGTTAGGCAACTGTACAATAGCCGCCAACCAGTCGTTTTCCAAGAGATAGCCCCGGATTTCACTCTCGCCGCTACCAGCATCCCCTTTGAAAAGGCTGCTGCCGTTCTGAATGATTGCCATTCTACCCTCATCTTTTTTCAGCTTGGCTATGCCATTTAGCAAGAACAGCATCTGGCCATCACCAATGGCAGGAAGTCCGGGTGCAAATCTACCGGCTTCACCCAACGTATATTCATCCTCTACAGCCTTCTTCGAGGTTTTCCATTCTATACCAAAAGGTGGATTTGAAATGATATAGTCAAACTTATAACCAGAGAACTTGTCATCCCCAAGAGTATCTCCCTGACGCATATTGTCAGCATTGCCACCCTTGATAAGCGTATCGGCTTTAGCAATGGCAAAGGTTTGGTTGTTCAATTCCTGACCGTAGCTTGTAATCTCCGCTTCCGGGTCAATCTTCAGGAAACGTTCGGTAAGGCAACCCAGCATTTGGCTTGTACCCATCGCCATATCATAGATAGAAGCAGTAATACCTTCACGCTCCAACTTCTGTTCATCGTTGCCAACAAGCAGTTCTGCCATGAGGTAGATAATGTCGCGGGCGGTAAAGTGTGCTCCTGCCTGTTCGTCATAGCTTTCCGAGAATTTGCGCACCAGCTCTTCGAAGATGTATCCCATATCCACACTAGTCAACACATCGGCTCCAAGATAAGCTTTGGCGGTACAGAACTCTTTAATGACAAGATACAGCACATTGTTATCAGCCATCTTTTGGAGTTCACGGTCGAAGTCCATACGATGTATGATGTCAATTACATTTTCAGAGAAATGATTGAGATATGATTCAAAGTTCTCTTTGATATTCTCGGGGTCGTTCAGCAGGCTTTGAAATGTGAACGGAGAAAGGTTATAGAATTGCTGCCCAGCAGCTGTTTCCAAGAATCCCTTTTTCACCACAATGCCATCTTTATCAAGTTTGGCATTTGTATCAAGAACAGCCTGCTTGGTAGGTGCAAGGGTATCTTCAAAGCGTTTGATAACGCACATGGGAAGAATGACATTACCATACTCGTGAGGTTTATAAATACCTACTAACTTATCTGCGATAGCCCAGATAAGGTTTGCTTTCTCTTGAATATTAATCGTTGTTTGTTGCTGTATATTGTTGTTCATATTAACGCACTGCATTATGTCTAGCTAAATTAAAGTATAACGTCTATTACTTGATTACGGCTACCAAGTTCGCCTTTATCTGTGCAGTGATTCTGCATAGATGAATATTTTTTCATACAATCATAGATTTTTTTGCCAAATTCATCCCTAAACCAAACTGGAGATAGGACTTCAACATCTGGTCCGAATGAAAAAATCTGCTGTTCTAATTCTAAAGTGTGATATAGGGTAAGAGAAATGACACAATCTTTTTCGCTTACCGTTTTTTGCGATTTATGAATGGGCTTGGAGGTTACATATTTAAAACGATGCGGAGAGAATTTTAATTGAAATTCTTCTAATTTTGCATCATATGGCACTGTGACCCCAACCACATTATCAAAATAGGAATTGAAATCAACAATTTCATTTTTACGAAATATATACGTACTTAATGCAAGGCTTTTGATTCTGTCGAAAGCTAGATTTTTAATTCGTTCTTCCTTTTCATCTAAACCAAACAGATACCATCTACCATTGTACTGCTTTACGAAATAGGGATGCAATATGTGCTGATGATGGTTTCCATTTGCAGATATATATTCAATTTCCAACGGTTGGTGGTTGATTGTAGCATCAATAATGTCAGAAAGATATTCTAATCCTTTTAATTGTTCATTTTGTCCAAATGAAACAAGATTTTCAGCGTTGTTTTTGACACCAAATCTGATTTCAAGATTAGAGATGGCTTCTTCCAGCCATCCGTTTGAAGGCAACCCCCTGTATTTTCCTAACATTTCTATGGTAGAGCGAAGATTCTGTACCTCTGAAACAGAAAGTTCATTTTTGTAAATAGAAAAATCTGGTTCTGAATAACGATAGTAGCATTTCTTACCATCATACGGAATAGCATCAAGGTAAACTCCATCTGGAAGCATTTTGCGAATAGCACTAAAATCACCACGCAGCTGACGTTCCAAAATCATGGACTTACAACCATTAGCATCATAAAGTTTATCGTTGACTTTTTCCAGCAAGTCTTCAATATTATATTTATGGTGATAATCGCTAAAGCATCGGTCTAAAACCATAAACCTATATTCCGCATTTTTATTCTTAGGCATAGTACTGAATCTGTTATATAGTAAAATTTGTCGGAACTTTAAAATACATAGTATCTTCCTTTGTAGAATGCAGCAAATCTTTCACATCTACATCAAGAACATTAGCAATCTGCAACAATGTTTCCAATCCCGGTTGTGAAGTGTTTGTGCACCATTTGGAAACCGTTGCCGGGTCTTTCCCTAATTGTTCTGCCAGCCATTTATTGGTCCGCTTCTTTTCAACAAGAACAACTTTGATTCGATTTATATCCTTCGTTGCTTCCATTTTGGATTATGTTATTTACCTTACCATGCAAAAGTAATGAATTTATTTCATTCAAGCATCATTCAATTTATATGATTTTCCATTGAAATTGCGAATTACATCAATATTTATGGCCATCATTTACTCAAACCCGATAAAATTGTCTAACTTTACGTATATCATTTATATCAAAAATATTATGACAATAGAAAAACTGACAACATTAGCCTTTTCCATGTATTCCAACAAAGGCGCTTATGCTCTTTTGCTTGGTTCAGGAATATCACGCTCTGCACATATACCAACAGGATGGGAAGTTGAAACAGCTTTAATAGAACAGCTGGCAGCTTCAAAAAAAGATATTATAAAGGATAATCCGCACCAATGGTTTAAAGAAAGATATGAGAAAGAAGCCTCGTATTCATTCCTGTTGGAAGAGTTGGTAAAAACACCCACTGAACGAGTGCAGTTAATGAAACAGTTTTTTGAGCCCACTGAAGAAGAAAAAGAATTGGGCTGGAAACAACCAACAAAAGCCCATAAAGCAATTGCCAAATTGGTAAAAGCCGGTTATATCCGCATTATTTTGACGACTAATTTTGACAGATTGTTAGAACAGGCATTTGAAGCAGAAGGAATAACACCTCAAGTGGTTTCTCATGAAGCCGCCATTTCACAAGCTACGCCACTTACTCATTGTCAGATCCCTACAATTATTAAAATCAATGGTGATTATATTGATTGCCAATTTAGGAACACGACAGAAGAATTGGATGATTACCCTCCAATAATGAGACGATACCTTGAACGAATTTTTGAGGATTATGGGCTTATAACTTGCGGATGGTCTGGAGAATGGGATAAAGGACTTATTAAAATTATATCTGAAGCAACAACCCCAAGATATAATTCGTTTTTCGCAACTATTGGTATAGCCAAAGAAATATTGCAGGAATTAACACGACTAAGACACGGTGAACTATTACCTATAAATGGTGCTGATGAATTATTCTCAGATTTATTGGAGCATGTTTCTGCTTTAAATAAGAATAATATTAGTAAGAATATGGGACATGATATAATGATTGCAAAATGCAAAAAATATCTATCATCAAGTCAGTACGATATTGAGTATATGGATTTAGTGGAACGATTAGGCAATGACGCCTATGATATAATAAATGCCCATGCTAAATATAACTTTGCCCTAACACAGGAATCTTTTTCAAATTATTTGGAACTTCACAAAAGCGCAATTACTTCTTTGATAGAAGTCGCAATTTTGGCAATCAGATGGGGTAAATGGTATCACATCAAGCCTTTTGGTGAATTATTGGTAAAATTATGTATCAAGCCTTTTAAAAACGGCGAGAGCTTCATAGAAGGAACTCAGTATATACACTCAATAGCTCCAATACTATTATTAAATGCCATCGGTATTGCCTGTATTAAATACAGTAAATTCAGAGAACTTGATAGTATTTTGAAACTATCCGTCCCTGCTCCTAATTTTATGACTGTTTCATATAGAGAGCCATTGTTAACCTTGTTGGGTAGCACTCATTGGAATTATGAAACATGGAATGAATTAATAGGACAACGTTATTATTATCCTATCAGTTTCTTTTTGCTCAATGAATTGCGTCCTTTATTCGAGGATTTTTTTGTTGTCAATTCGGAGTATGAAAACACCTTTTATATCTGGGAACGTATGAAGTCTTTAATATACGGCTACAACAAATGTTCAATTCTTAGAGAGTTCGATGTCCCATTAGGACAGTTCGTACGAAGTGAAAAAGAATATGAATTGAGAGGCATGGGGAAAGAACCATATACTATATTTTGGAAAAGTGCTGATTCACTCAAAAATGAATGGCCTCCTATAAAGCAGGGAATGTTTGGCGGGCGCTATGAAAATTACAAAGCGATCAATGAACAAGCAATTGATTTTTATTCAAAGCATCGGAAATATTAATATAGTGCATAGATAATTACCGCAATTGTCAGATTATTCCAGAAGATTCTGATTGAACCATCCAAAATTTTTGGATAGTTCACTGTCTGAATTAATCCATACATCCTAAATTCACCAAAACGAAGCAGTTAACCATTCTACCATATCAACCGGCAGGCTGATATGGTAGCTTTCTTTATCATACTCAATCTATCATATAATATGCAAAAATACATCTTTTTCTTTATTTTATGACAGGTTGTTACTTTTATTCATCATATAGAAAAGTCCAGTCTTTTGACGCATATTCCCTTTCAAACTCCGCCAAATCTTCTTTAATTCGTTCACGGAAGCTCTCTTCGCTATCCTCTCCACTCATCATCCAATCTACACGAGTTGCATATATTTCTGCTATACGAATTTACCGATAAGCTTCCTTCATAACATTTATTGTCTCATCGGACAGTTCCAACACATCCGCTTCATCGGGATAGCGGTCATAATAACAATGATGTATTAAGTATAATACTGGAATTTGTTCAGTATCTGAAGTGTCAGACATATATCGCGTTGTTGATTGGAATATCACCCCATCACCAAAGAATTGTCGGCCTACATATTTTTGTTCTGCCTTAACGATAGTTGTATCTCTTAGAAGAAAAGATTCCGCATCTTCATAACTGGCAAAACTCATGTAGTCCTTATAGCTATGGTATGAGCCAAAGCTATCTTTCTCGTAAATAGTCCAATAGTTTTCATAAACCTTTTCTGGCTTTGGCTGTAAGGCTCTTGCAATATCACGCTCAATGGTATCTGCAATCTCGCACATTGCATATGTGCTCCTATCAAAATATCCGCCACTCATAGTTCTTTAATTTAAACAGTTCATTTTATCAACTCAATAACATTTTCCGGCAACATCGCATTCCCAGCATCATCTTTCGGAGCATTCTTAAGGAACAACATCGGAACGATGGTATAGTTCTTGGCAAACGGCAATAAATTAGCCTTGCGAAGAAGTTCAGTTGTTAACCGTTTACCATTCTCTTGATTTGTCCATTTGCACTCACCAACCAGCAGATACTTTTTATCAAGAGATTCAGCCATTACATCAAATTCCACTTGTTCAGGATTCTTATCCTCATTGAGAACAGAACCCCACCAGCGTTTTGCCTTACCGTAAACAATTCCATTGACCATATTTCCCGTTACAGCATCCCTGCATAGTTTTTCCCAATGCATACTCACATACTCCGAGAAATGGGCTGCCAATGCCTGTTCTAATGGCAAACGACGGCCAAGCTCGATGAACGAACGGTTAGGCACGACAAACTGATAGTAGAATGCCATAAAAGGGTCTGCGATCTTATATAGGCTCTTTTTTGCATTCTTTTCGTCAATTCCGAACGGAACATCTTTCTCTAAAAATCCGAGGTCTATAAGTTTCTTCAATGGACGTGACAGATTAGTTGCAGGCTCATTACATCTTGCGGCAATCTCAGAAAGTCGATTTGCGCCAGTACCGATATAAGACATTATCGTCGAAGTCTTAACAATATCCTTTACATCGTCCTGAAACAATTTTATCGGTTCTTCGTAAAGAGTTCCATTTACAGAAAGGATATTGTGCCACAAAGCATCATTAAGTGAATTTTGGTTTTCCCTTAGTTCCCAATAACGCGGCACACCTCCCCAAACAGCATATTCTTCAATGGCATTCATCGCATCAAGGCTCAAAGCCTCTTGAATATATGGCAAACGTATCGGTGCAAGTTTCATGATCTCATCAGCACGACCATAGAGAGGTGCAGTAGAATCAAGAAACAACCCATACATCATATTTTGTGACGAACCGCAAAGCACAAGATTATACTTCAACTGCTTTTCATCAACCAGTTTTTGCAGCACAGACGGCAGTTCAGAAGATTGCTCTACAAGATACGGGAACTCATCCAAACACAAAGTAAAACGCTTGTTTGTTCGATAATTGACCGCGCGAAACATAGATTTCCAATCCGGATATGTCAGTTTGTCGAAATCCGGGAACACTTGTGCTATTACTTTTGCAAGCAATACTCTCTGATGTTGCCCTTCAGAACGGTCAGCAAGGAAGTAAACATCATTTTCTGACAACACCCTTTTAATAAGCGTTGACTTACCCAGCCGTCTGCGACCGTACATCACGACTAACGAGGATTTCTCTCTCGCAAGAGCATCTTTCAGTCGTGCTGCTTCATCTATTCTATCAACGAATTTCATACGCCCTATTTATTATGCTAAGCAAACATAATGTTTTTATAGCATAACGCAAAATTTTGAACCATGTTTTTTACTCCAACAGAAGAATTTGCAACTTATGTACTAGGAGAACATGCACTCTATTCCTTTTTTGAAGCTCGCCTCCTTGTCTTCAGACTCAAATCCTGCAAAGCTTTTCCCAACTTGTCTTCCTTTGCCAGCCACAGAATATCATCGTCAAGTTGTAGAGCATACAGCACGCGCAAATAGATTCCGATTGCTACTGTCAGTGTGCCTTTTTCTATTCGTGACACAGTCAACGGAGAACAGGTGGCACGTTCAGCAACCTGAGCCACACTCAGATTCCTGCGTAAGCGAGCCAGTTTAATCTGTTCTCCTACAATCGACATCTTCTGCACCTGTTTTCGGGGTAATTTAGTACTCATTGTGTTCTTTGCCATATTCAACACATCATATAATATGCAAAAATAACACTTTATATTTATTTAATGATATATTATAGGGAATATATAGCGACTCCATAAAACCAATTATATACATGGCCCATTTTCAACAGTCCTCAAAGACCAACTGCTATTATATTGTTCGCAAGTGCCATATACACACATCAACAAACAAAATATTATTTGTTATACCAAATCATTAGTGTCCACTAAAAAATCATAAAAGTTCTTTGAAGATATTGAAAGTTAT
>JAHHQS010000165.1 GCA_020026285.1 Parabacteroides sp.
AATCTCAATTAGTAATTAATCAAAAACTGTAAACCATTTCCAGTAAAGGTCAACAATGTAATGTTTCTCCAAAAAGGATACATCTTTTTTTCAAAAATCTTGGAACTTTTTCGAAAAACGTCAAAGCTTTTTGAGAAGAGCTCGTAAGCCTATATTTTCCCTCTTTTATCGATTTTGCCCTTCATTTTTTAAATAAAGTTAAACTGAGATATTTTTATGCCATTCAATAGTGTTATATAACATAAAGTCTGTATATTTGCATCGTGTTTTTCATGGTATTAGATTTAAGGTTAACAATTGAGATTGGGTTGTCGTGAGACAGCCTTTTTTCGTTTTAAGACGGTTCGTCAAATACTACTCTATTTAAGTCTGCTATTCAGAATATTTATTAAGTCACTTAATCATAACGATTGCTATCTGTGTTATATAATGTTAAAATAATCGATTATTTGAATTCAGGAAAATAAGCAATAAAGAAAATGACTATTTTAGACTGCAAAATTTAGTAAATGAATACAGAGAGATATTTTAGACATTTCAAAGGAGGATTATATCAATTGATTGGTTATGCATTTGATAGTGAAACTCTAGAAGAAATGGTTATATATCAGGCATTGTATGGTGACCACAAAGTATGGGTTCGCCCTAAGAATATGTTTTTTGAAGATGTTGTTTTAGATAACAACAAGATACCCAGATTCCAAGAATTAACTAAAAAAGAAATTCTATGTTTATCACAGATCAAGAAAGAAAATACTTAAAGAATAAACACAAAGGTGGTGTAAATAATACCAAAGGGTGTTTATACGAAAATTATTATGCAGTTTATTCTATTCTGGTTTTAATGAATAAATACAATACCCAACTGAATAACATATATCTAAGTTCACAAGTTGAAAATGCTTTTGTCGATGATTTTCTGATTGTTTATTCTGACCATCATAAAACTTATTGTCAATTAAAGAATGTACAGTCTTTAACCTGGCAGACCGGGAAGCTTAAATATGATTTTATCAGACAAAAGGAAATATCCACTAAGAGGCAAGAGAATTTTGATTTGTTGCTTGTTTATTCAGATTCGAGAAAGGCTGTTGTTAAAATTCCAGATGAAATAGTTTCATGTACTACAACTTCATTTTTTCCGAATTGTAGAAGTTTGAATGAGTTAATTTTATCTTATGAACCATTTAAACAGGCTATTCTAAATATTGTATGCAATAAACAGATTGAAGACGATAAGTTGTTTGGTATTGCAGGAGCTTTCTTGGGAGCATGGAATAGTACCAGTCAACAAAACGTAACATTAAATGATATAATCAGTACAAGTTATATCATTGGTAAAGGGTTCATTAATATTAATATTCCAGAGACTGTTAATATTGAGATATCCGATGAAAGTCAGAAGATTTTTAAAGACTGTGGACTTGATTATCAAGTGAATGGTAGTATGCTTACCTGGAACACTAAAAACAATCGTCTAAAAGGAGAATTAAAATGGTCTGAAGATATAGAAGAGAAACTTTCAGATATTCATCCTTCTGATATGTGGAATTTAATAGAAATACTTAGCTAAATTAGAAATTATGAGAATATATAAAAATCTGAAATATGAAAGTGATTTAAAAATAATTCACTTGATGCAATCCTTATCAAAGCCCCAGATTTCTGTTGCCGATTATAGGGATACTTTCTTTGAAATAGGGAAAGCTTTGGGAAAGGTGCTTAATGATTGTTCTCAGGATAATTATGGGAATACCATGCTGGCTTGTGCTTCTGAAGACGCAGACTGGTTGGTAGATGGAGTATTAAAAACTCTTTCCAGAAAAGATATTTCTCTGGCTGTCTTCTGGAATGAACGAATTACTTTAGATGAAACATCGGGACTGGAATATAGTCCGATTATTAAATCATATATCGAACCTATAACAGATTGTAAAACGCTGATTCTGGTCAAATCTATTATTAGCACTTCCTGTGTAGTAAAAACACAAATCACAAGACTTGTAAATAAGATTCAACCTGAAAAGATTTATATTATAGCACCTGTTATGTATAAAGATGCTGAATCTTCTTTAAGAAAAGAATTTCCTCCTGAAATCTCCAATAAATTCAATTTTATCACATTTGCTGTAGATTCAACAAGAGATAGTCAGAATACAATTATTCCTGGCATTGGAGGGATGATTTATTCCAAATTAGGATTAGGAGATGCTCATGCTAAAAATAAATATATCCCTAATCTTGTGAAAGAACGCATGGAAACAAATTAATGAAATTCTGATATAAATGCATTAAATAAACAAAAGGAGAATTGCCTCACAGCAACTCTCCTTTATTTTTTATTTATCATATAGAATTTACTTTCTAATTCGGATGCAGACACCGCCGCCTGGAGCTAATCTGACCTGAATTTGTCCTCCGGCTTTGACTTCACTCTTTTCCACATTATATGATTCTCTGTTGCGTAGATAATGAGCCGTGTCACCATCGCGAACCATTGTCATCTGATAACTTCCTTCGGGCAGAAATGACAGAGGAATTGTCAGGACACGTTCCTCTTCGTTAGTTGCTGCAGCCACCAGATAATCAGTTACTGTTTCGCGCATCATCACGATGTATTTACCAATCTGTCCGTCCAATGTCTTGCTTTCCTTCCAAGGCTGCTGTTCGGCTGAGATAAAATCGAGCAGTTCCGGATACTTGCGATACATTTCCGGAATATCAGGAAGAATGGTTGCTCCCGAATAAGTGATTAATGTTCGGGCTGCTTCTGAAACCAAAGTAGATGAAACCGGCTGATTCTCGTCAACGCGGGTTGTGCTTCCCTGACGCAAATCGAACATTCCGTTGTTCATATCAAGCGGACCGGATAACATATTCACAAATACAGTTGTTACGAATGTCTTCGGAACAAATACATGATGACCGTCCAGCTGGGCATGACAGAATTCACGCGTGATGGCATTCGGCCAGGTTCGCATCTGACCATATGGATGAACCGGACCATCGTGATAATCAACCAGAAGTTTGTTCTGAGCACACAGAGCCGTGATCTTCTGAGTCCAGTGATTTTTCTCTTCCGGTGTTCCCCGCATGAAACCATATTTAACGCCGGCTGCTCCCCATTCGCCATACTGTTTCAATGTCTCTTCTATCGGATATTTACGTCCGCCCACATCATTCAGATAAAGCCAGACTCCTACTCCTTTTTCCTTGCCATACTGCAGAATACGTTTCACATCATTCGCCTTCTCACCAGTCACCGGATTCGAATCCTTGGCAAATTCCGGTCCGTACCAGTTGGCATCGAGAACCAGATATCTGATTCCATTCTCCGAAGCAAAATCGATCATTCTCACCCACGAAGAATAATTCATTCCGTATTTATAACCATCATCAGTTACTGCGCCATTGATTCGCCAGTCCCAGACAGCAAGTCCCGGTTTGACCCAGGAGAAATCGCCTTCCGGATCCGGATTCAGTAATTCAATCAGATGAGAATCGACCATCACTCCCGGAGTTGTGCCATAGAAAACAACTCTCCAGGCTGAAGCATAACCGCCTTTAATTTCTGACGGACGGGAAATAACGGAGAACATCTTCTCTCCTGCTTCTGAAGAAAGGACAAGCGGCTGACCTTCTATCAGATTGGCTTCGTGCAAAGCCATATACTGATTATCGGAAACCTGAACAGTCATCACCGGAAGACGTTTACCTATCACTGCCGTCAGCTTGTCCGGACCGAGATTATGATTCTCTCCATTATAGAACCACGAAGTATAATCACCATTGAAATTATATTGAGTCAGTTCACTGCGGATGGCAGCCGTCTGATTTCCTTCTTCAGGAACCACATAACGGAAAGCAAATCCGTCGTTGTAAGCACGGAATACAATCTGCATCTGATTCACGCCCTTTGTCTCAGCAGGAGACTTCAAAGTCAGCGTCAGTTCATTATACTGATCTTTCACTTCCGAACGTTTTCCCCAGACTGGTTTCCATATTCCGTCGTGACTGGCTTCCGTTGTAGAAACAGTCCATTCCTTCGACGGAATGGTGCCCTGCTTTTCACTTTCATAACCTAATCTGGACGGCGCAATCAGCTTTTCTCCATTTCCAGCAAAAGAATAACCAAACATTCCTGTTGAATCCTTCTCAACAGAAACAACTAATTTTCCATCTGGTGATGAAAGCGTATAACTGTCCTTCTGCAAACTGCAGGATGATGTTGATATCAATCCGCCTAAAGCAGCAGCCAGAAGTATGTGTGTTTTCATATTCTTATATATTTTTTAATTGGTTTCTCAAAATTCCGAAATTATCATGAAAAAGCCCAACAAACTTCTCATCAAATACGATGACCGAAACAGCCTATTTCATATCTGTTCCATGAACCGGAACATTCGCAGGAATCTGATATTTCAATTTCGAGAAATAGAAATTGTTTGTCAGATTCAGACGGGAACACTTCCTGTCGGCTTTTACATAGATATCGGAAGCATCATTCCCTTTTGGCTGTGCAAAATAAGAAGTATAAACATTCAGCGCTCCGTTTCTGACATCGACACCCGGATTTCCCGTTCTCTGGAAGTTTGCCTGCTGGAAGCTGACAATTCCATTATTCACAATTGCACCCAGAACCGGAGAACCCCAGAATGCACTGTTATATAAAATCAGTTTCGCCTTCGGATTGATTGCCTCTTCCTGATCGCCCATCTTCACATAAGCTCTGACCAGCTCGTGTTTGATATTCGTGTTTACCAGTTCCGAATTGATTCCGACAATTCGGGTGTTTTCATCGGCATCTTCCACAAACAAGGCAAAAGTACAGCCGTCCGAGCCATGACCAACCATTTCGATTTCACCCGGATATTTTCCCGTGATGGCATCTTTCAGGAAATGCACTCCATAAACAGAGCCATATACGAAGTTATTGAAAATGACCTGCTTCTTTACATCGGCAAACTTCAAGGCACTGCAGTAAGACTGGATGAACTTCACCGGAACAACGTACGGATAACCTTGCTTTCCTTCCGGCAGACGCTGGGAATAATGCGGATTGAGCTGCATATTGCGGATGATTCCTTGTTCTGCTCCGCCGCCAACCCATATTCCGGCTCTCAACAGAACGCCGCCAAGCGATTCCACATAATGTCGGCTTGTATTGTAAGTAGCCAGATCGATTCCTTTATCAGCCACGGCAATGGTCACATTTACCACATAAATATCCGGTCCCTGACCTTGAATCAGGAATGGAGTTCTTCTTGGATTCTCCACATCATAACCATCCGATGCAATGTTCAGCTGGGCAAAAGTAATTCCCTTGATACCGGATTTTTCTTTCAGCTGAATCAAAGAAGGAGCTTTCTCACCCTTTTCTCCTCCATCATAATTCGTGAAGATGGCAGTTCCGCCACTCATGGTGTGGTGAGGAATATCCCACGAACCTCTCAGTTCGACACCTGAAGGAATTGTAACCGGCTTCTCAACCAGATAGCGGCCAGCCGGAAGATACAAAGTTCCGCCACCTTCCGAAGCCAGCTCATTCAAAGCCTTCTGCAACATGCCGGATATATCTTCCTGCGGACGATCATTATTATATCCGGATGCTTTCGGGAAGTCTGCTCTAAACAGACGTGAAGCTGCCGGCTGCGGATGTTTCTCAATTCCTGTTCTGACATCCGAAGGAATCGATTCGAATCGATACTTCTTGTCGAAAGTAACATCAACATCGGCCGAAGAAGTATTGTTCTGAATATCGATCTGATTGTTGAAACCGGAATTGACAGCCTTGAACGATTTGGTGTTTCTCGTCAGCAACACATGTTTCTGAGGATTCCTGAATGAACATTGCGTACAAAGCACATTTCCATTATTAATTTCCATGGAATAATCCTTGCTGTTATCAAACTGACAACTCTCGAAAGAAATGACTCCATCACTTCCCTCGCTCAGAATCTTCCCTTTAAAATCGACTCCGTTAAATTGTACGGAAGTCTTGAAATCCGGATAGAAATAGACGCAGTGATCGTTTTCGCCGGATCTGATCTTCGAATTGGAGACCAATATACCATAAGGATTGACTTCTTCCACATATAATCCGTCTGTACAATTCTCGATATTCAATCCATAAAGCTGAGCATTCGGAGCATCCGAAAATCCAGGTTCCTTGCCAATCCACATGCCAATCTTGCAATCCGCCACATTCAGATGTGAAATATATTCCCAATCCGAACGATGCATTCTGAATCCAACAACATGAGATTTAGTATAATCAGTTATTTCTTTTATAGATGGCGCACCTTCCAAACCAGAATCAGCCCAATATTCAGGACGAACTTTTACATTCTCTACACGACCAATATCTGTACATACATGAATTTCCAATCCTTTATTCAAGACTGTCATATAACTATCCGTCAGATAATGTAATTCACTTGGTGCTGAATAGAATCCGTTATAAGCATTTACTAAAGTAACTCTTTCAACCGTAACACAATCTTCCGAAGTCTGGAACAGAGTCCACGGATAAGGAGTAACCTTATTAATATTCTGTTCCGGATACCAAATAGATAAATTAAGCACTCCTGTTCCCGCATTCATCTCAATAAATCGGTCTGCCACACTAGTATAGGTCTTACGAAGAATATTGTTATTCTGTCCATCATTCCACCAGCTAGCCACATTCCTGTCACTGTTCGGAGCATTCTTTCCTACCCTTACTTCCAGAATTGTTCCTTCCACTTTTCCGTTATTCTTTTCAGGATCTATTCTGTCACCTCTCAACTGAACTCCCGGATGTAGTTTCAGTACATATTCATATTCAAAATCCTGTTTAGTTTCCGTCTCTCCTTTACGAATGCGGACATTTTTAACACCTTTTGCCGTACTTCGGAACTCATAATTGCCTGCTGGGATATAAACGACTCCTCCACCAGCCTGATAAGCCGAATCAATAGCATTCTGAAATGCCTGTCGATTATCAAAACCTTTTTCAGCTTTTGCTCCAAACCTAGAATCAGTTACAATAAAATCTGAAATTGTCAGATCCTTTGCTTCGTATTTTGTCTTAATACATGTAGATGTATCATTCGATAATACATCATGGCATCCAAATAAGATAAAAAATCCGCACCAAAAGAGTACTATTAATTCAATTTCCCATTTCATGATTACATTTAGATTTTTTGATTAGTCAACAATATTATATGTATTATATGTATCCTTTATAAAATTATATTTTTTGTATTTAAGTATCCATTTTTCTTATCACTTTTATTGTTTTTTAGTATAAAATTAGAATAGTATTCTACATTAGTAGCATTTTTCATAATAAAAAAGTTATTTTTATAGATATAAATAGGTATCACATTATAAAGTTTTGTATCAATATTATTTAATACCTGCATTGCAGTAATAATTGATATATCGTGTTCTACTACATCTCCACCATACATTACAACAATATTTTTCATATTCACCTACACACTATAATTACTTGGCAAATCACTCATTAATAAAATGACTGAATTACTATTTAGCACATTATTAAAATTTTTAATTGCATTATCTATTGTATTGTAAATATAAATTTTTTCTTTTGGAAAGTTGCTTTTATTTAAGCCATCAAGTATATATTTTGATTGTTTAGTATCAATCAAAATAATTTTATCAGAAACAGTTGAAAGCATTTCGCCCAATTTTATATTAACTTGCTTCTCCTCACTTCCTAGTTCAACAAGTCCACTTGCAAGAACAACCTTTTCTTTATCAAATAAATTAAGTACAAATAAAGCCTCAGTAATACCAATTTCATTACTATTATAGCTGTCATCAATTATAGTTACAGCTCCATTAATTACCTCTAGTCTATGCTGGATATATGGTAATGTGTTAATAGATTTTGCAATTTCTTCAATTTTGATACCTAATTTGTAAGCAACAAAGCTTGCTAATAGGATATTTTCGACACAGGATTTACCTAGCAATTTTGTAAAGCATTTTGCCTCTTCGTTATTGATTACTATTGTAAATTTAGTTCCTGTTTGTAAATACTCTACATCTTTTACATAGCATTCGTTTGAGAATGTAATAT
>JAHHQS010000166.1 GCA_020026285.1 Parabacteroides sp.
AAATTAAAGCGTTACTATTAACTCTTTTGTCTGGATTTGTTTTGGCATCTTCAGCACAAGAATTTAAACCTCAGGTGGGTTTTAGTACAGAAAAAGGTTACAAAACCAATTTTAAAAAGAATAAAGCACGTGATAATTGGTTTATATCAGTAGCAGGTGGTGCTAGTATATTATTAGGAGACCAGAATGGAGATGCTGATTTTGGTAATCGTTTAAACTTTGCGCCTCAATTCTCTTTTGGTAAATGGTTTAATCCTTATTTGGCATTTAGAACTCAAATTAATGGTGGTGTCTTACATGGTTTTGAGTATGCTGATCAATTATTAGTTATGCAGCATAATAAATATGTGGCAGCTCATGTTGATTTGTTATGGGATGTTACTAATTTCTGGGCTCCATATAATGAAAAGAAAGTCTTTCGTTTGATCCCTTGGGTCGGTTTTGGTTATGCTCAGCGCTTTAACACAAATCATGCTGTTAAACATGGTAGAACAGAATCTCCTACATTGAATGCAGGTATCTTAACTGCTTTCCGTTTGAGCAAACGAGTTGATTTGAATGTGGAAATTCAAGGTTCATTATTGAATGAACAATTCAACCGTGTAAGTATGTATCATTTAACTGATGGTATTGTACAGTTAAGTGCAGGTTTGACATTCAAATTGGGTAAAACTGATTTCGAAGTTCTTGAACCAATGGATTACGATTTGTTGAATGATTTGAACAATCAGATTAATGCTTTACGTGCTGAAAATGCTGAATTAAGCAAGCGTCCAGTTTCTTGTCCTGAATGTAAAGAAACTGTTACAGAAGTAGTAAACAATGTTGTTGATAATGTTGTATTCTTCCGTTTGAATAGTTCTAAGATTGATAAAAATCAGCATATTAACATCTTCAATACTGCTGAATATATCAAAGCTAACAACACTCCTATTAAAGTTATTGGCTATGCTGATAAGAATACAGGTAAGGCTGATTATAACATGAAGTTATCAGAAAAACGTGCAAAAGCCGTTGCTAAAGAATTGACTGAAAAATATGGTATTGATTCAAGCCGTATCTCTATCGAATGGAGAGGTTGTGAAGAACAGCCATATCAGGAAAATAATTGGAACCGTGTTGTTATAATGCGTGCTCAAAATTAATATTTGAATAAATAATGAAATTTAAGAGGAGTGCTTGTTTGCGCTCCTCTTTTTTTATGATAAAATATTTTATACATTTGTATTAAATATAAAATAAAAATGGAATTTGATAAAAGACATAGTTATCTTATTCAATGGCTAATAGGAATAGGGGATTTAGTTGTATTGAATTTGATGTTTATTTTTGTATATAAAAGTCTTGACATTTATTATACCAAGGCTATACAATATAATTTACGAGAAGTCCTTTTACTGTTGAATTTTTGTTACTTTTTGTCTCTTTATTTCATTCCTATACAATTGCACAAGTCTATCGTATATCTGGATAAAGTGGTTCAACGAGCTTGTGGTCTGATTACATTGTTGATATTTTTATTTAGTACGTGTTTAATATTCTTGAATGTTGGAGATGTTCTAGCAACATTTTTGGTTGTTTATTATCTTTCCACAATAGTTGCTTTATCTTGTTGGCGTGTTATAGTCCGTATGCTTCTGAAATTTTATCGAAGAAAAGGATATAATTTCAAAAAGGTGATAATAGTAGGAGCCGGCAAAAATGGTATGGAATTATATAGAGTGATGAAAGATGATATCTCTTCTGGTTTTAATATACTTGGTTTCTTTGATGACAATTTAGCTCTTAAAGAAATTCTCCCTAATTTTTTAGGAACAACAGATCAAGTGGAAAAATTTGCAGAAGAAAATGATTTAGGTGAAATTTATTGTACATTGCCAGGAACGAATGATGAAAAAATTCTTCGCCTTTTGAATTTTTCAGAGAAAAATATGATTCGTTTTTATATAGTTCCTGAGATTTTTAGGAATGTAAAGAAGAGTATGGTAATGGAAATATTGGAATCTATACCTTTATTGACCATTCGTAGAGAGCCTTTGCAGGCTTTTTATAACAGAGCTTTAAAGAGAGCTTTTGATATCGTTTTTTCTCTATTTATACTTTGTACTATTTTTCCGATTTTATATTTAGTTGTTGGAATTATGATCAAGTTAAGTTCTCCTGGTCCTATATTTTTTAAACAGAAACGAACGGGACTGTATGGAAGAGACTTCGAATGTTATAAGTTCAGAACAATGAAAGTGAATGCTGAAGCAGATACTATGCAGGCTGTAAAAGATGATCCACGTAAAACTAAAATTGGAAATTTCTTACGTAAAACAAATTTAGATGAATTTCCACAATTCATTAATGTATTAAAAGGGGAAATGTCGGTCGTTGGACCTCGTCCTCATATGTTAAAACATACTGAACAATATTCTGTTTTGATTGATAAATATATGGTTCGTCATTTAGTCAGTCCGGGTGTTACAGGATGGGCACAAGTGACAGGTTATCGTGGTGAAACCAAAACATTAGAACAGATGGAGGGACGTGTGAAGCGTGATGTTTGGTACATAGAAAACTGGTCATTCTTTTTAGATCTTAAAATAATTGTGGTTACAATATTAAATATGTGTAGAGGTGAAAAGAATGCATATTAATTTTAAAGAATGCGCAGTTTTTTGTTTTTTGTGTAATTCTTATCGAGATTTATAGTATCTTTGCGCCTATGGGAAGAATCGTAGCAATTGATTATGGAAGGAAGCGAACGGGTATCGCTGTTACAGACACGTTGCAGATCATAGCTAATGGCCTTACAACAGTTCATAGTGGAGAACTCGTGAAATTTTTAAAAGACTATGTAGCGCAAGAACCCGTTGATTTATTTGTAGTCGGTCAGCCAAAACAATTAAATAACGAACCTTCAGAAAATATGAAATATGTTCAAGCCTTTGTTTCCCAATTGAAAAAAACTATCCCCAATATTCCCGTCGAATTTTATGATGAACGGTTTACTTCCGTATTAGCTCATAAGGCTATGCTGGATGGTGGCTTGAAAAAGAAAAAACGACAGGAAAAAGCATTAGTCGATGAAATTAGTGCTGTAATAATACTTCAATCTTATTTAGAAAATAAAAAATATCAATTATAAAATGATTTTACCGGTATATTTATATGGACAGCCTGTTTTGAGAGAAGAGGCAAAATTAATTCCTCAGGATTATCCTGATTTGAAAAAATTAGTAGCAGATATGTTTGAAACAATGTATCATGCAGATGGAGTCGGTTTAGCAGGTCCTCAGGTAGGATTAGCTTTAAAGATTTTAGTTCTGGATGCAGATGTGTTGAAAGATGATTTTCCTGAATGTAAGGGAT
The DNA here is from genome assembly GCA_020026285.1 of Parabacteroides sp. Next base: position 3,358 of record JAHHQS010000166.1, read on the forward strand.
TTAAGCGTGCGATGATTAATCCTGTATTCTTGGAAAAAAGTGAAGAAACTATTTCTATGGAAGAAGGATGTTTGAGTTTGCCCGGCATTCATGAAAAAGTAGCTCGTTCAAAACATATACGAGTAAAATATTTTGATGAAAATTGGCAGGAACATGACGAAGAAGTCGATGGATTTGCAGCTCGTGTGGTTCAGCATGAATGTGAACATCTGGATGGTCATGTCTTTATCGATAATGTATCAGCTATTCGTCGTCAATTGAATAAATCAAAACTAAGAAATATTATTAAAGGCTCAGTTCGTTGCTCATACAAGGCAAAGGCTGTAGGTAAATAATAAAATATATTTTTATGACAAACTTAGACAAAAACATTCAACTCCTACGTGAAAAGAAAGCTGTAGTTGAAATGGGGGGTGGAGAAGCTGCTATTCAAAAGCAGATTTCTTTAGGTAAAATGACAGCCCGTGAACGTATTCTTTCTTTGTTGGATGAGAATTCTTTTCATGAGTACGATCTATTCGTAAAGCATGATGGTCGTGATTTTGGCATGGATAAAAAAGACCTGCCAGCAGATGGTGTCGTAACAGGAACTGGTACCATATTTGGTGCCCCGGTTTGTATTTATGCTCAGGATTTTACTGTAGCTGGAGGATCTTTAGGATTGCAGCATGCTCGTAAAATCACTAAAATTATGGACCATGCATTAAAAATGAAATGTCCTATCATTGGAATTAATGATTCTGGTGGTGCTCGTATTCAAGAAGGTGTTGGTGCTTTAGCAGGTTATGGAGAAATTTTCTATCGTAATACTATCGCATCAGGAGTAATACCTCAAATATCATTGATCTTAGGTCCTTGTGCAGGTGGCGCAGTATATTCTCCAGCCTTAACCGATTTTGTTTTCGTAGTTGAGAATATTTCCAAGATGTTTATTACTGGTCCAAACGTTATCAAGACTGTTTTGGGCGAGGAAATTTCTATGGAAGATCTGGGTGGAGCTCGTGTTCATGCTGAAACAACAGGTAATGCTCATTTCTATGCTAAGAGTGAACAGGAATGTTTCGAACAAGTAAAACGATTGATAACATTTATTCCTTGGAATAATCAGAATCGTGCAAAAGTATTTGAACCAAAAGAACCATCAACTTCATTAAATATACAAGATATTATTCCTTCAGATCCAAAGCAGCCATACGATGTTCGTGACATTATTAAATGTCTTGCTGATGATTCTGACTTCTTGGAAGTACAGGAATTATGGGCTGCAAACATTGTTGTCGGTTTCGGTAGAATGAATGGTGAAACTGTTGGTTTTGTCGCAAATCAGCCAATGGTTCTTGCTGGTGTTTTGGATTGTGACAGTGCTGATAAGGCAGCTCGTTTCATTCGTTTCTGTGATTCATTCAACATTCCAATCATTACATTGGAAGATATGCCGGGATATTTGCCTGGTGTTGATCAGGAACATGCAGGTGTGATTCGTCACGGAGCAAAAGTCTTGTATGCATATTCAGAAGCTACAGTTCCAAAGATTACTGTTATTTTGCGTAAGGCTTACGGTGGTGGATATATTGCAATGAACTCTCGCCACTTAGGTGCAGACTTTATGTTTGCTTGGCCAACAGCAGAAATTGCAGTTATGGGTCCTGAAGGTGCTGCCAATATTATTTTCCGTAAAGAAATTATGGCAGCTGAAGACCAGGAAGCAATGCGTCAGGAAAAAGTAAAAGAATATATCGAAAAATTTGCTAATCCTTATGTGGCTGCTTCACGTGGTTTCATCGATTCTGTTATTGAACCAAAAGAAACTCGTGCATTATTATTACATGCTTTGAAATTATCAGTTTTGAAAGAAGAGTATAGACCTGCTAAGAAGCATGGTTTACCTCCATTCTAAATAATAGAGTATGGAAAATACTAATAAAGAATTAGTTGATTTTGTAGTTACTGCCCGTAAATATAAAACAACTCTTACTGAAAAGTATAAGAAACGTACAGCTTGGCATAAGCCTTATGTGGGTGATGTGATTGCACATTTGCCGGGTACAATTGTTGAATTGGAAGTGAAAGAAGGCGATCAGGTAGAAGTTGGTCAATTGTTGATGATTCATCAGGCTATGAAGATGTTGAATCGTGTTGTTGCTCCAGTTTCAGGTGTGGTTACTAAATTGAATGTTCAGGTTGGTGAGCACATTGCCAAAGATCATTTAATGATACGTATTGAACCTAAGTGATTCTTTGATCGTATTAAGAATAAAGGAAGTCGGAATATGTTTTTATGTATTCCGACTTTTTATTTATAAGATTATTTAGTCGGATTTTTTCACTTTTTATAACCTTTGATGTATCTTTGTATATGAAAAAAATCCATGGAGGTAACTGAATTATCTCCATACTGAAAAACACATTACAACTTATGGAAACTTCATTACTGCTAAAAACAGTTTTATTAGCTCCTTTAGCAATGTTGTGTTTACAGCCTGTAAATGCACAGCAATCTTCAGTTGATCCCGCATCTAAGTTGAAAATTAATGGCTATGTCGGTAAACGAATCAATGATTGTATTTCACATCGAGTAAAAGGGCAGGATGTTGATCATCTTGTTGAACCATTCAGACATCGAGAAGAAACAAGTCGATGGCAGATGGAATTTTGGGGTAAATGGGTACAAGGAGCTATTGCTTCATATCGTTATAATCATGATCCCGAATTGTATGAAATTATAAAGAAGTCTGCTGAAGAGATGATGGCTACTCAAACAGAAGACGGATATATAGGAAATTATCCTCCAAAGTATCAGTTGAATGGATGGGATGTCTGGGGTAGAAAATATACAGCTCTTGGATTAATCTGCTGGTACGATTTATCGAAAGACGAAAAAGCTTTAGATTCAGCCTGCAGATTGATTGATCATTTGATGACTCAGGTTGGTCCCGGAAAAGTCGATATCGTTTCAACAGGTTTTTATATTGGTATGGCAAGTTCTTCTGTTTTGGAACCTGTTCTATATCTTTATAATAAAACGAAACAGGAAAGGTACTTGAATTTTGCACGTTATATTGTTGATCGTTGGGAAAAGAAAGGTGGTCCGGCTCTTATATCCAAATCGTTGAATGATGTTCCTGTTGCGAATCGTTTCCCTCATCCGAAAAGCTGGTTCTCTCCGGAAAATGGTCATAAGGCATACGAGATGATGTCCTGTTATGAAGGTCTGCTCGAACTTTATAAAATAACCAAGAACCCTCTTTATCTTACAGTTGTAGAGAAAACTGTAAATCATATTATCAATGAAGAAATTAATATTGCGGGTTCAGGCAGTGCTTTTGAATGTTGGTACGATGGCAAGAGATTGCAGACTCTGCCTACTTATCATACGATGGAAACTTGTGTTACATTTACATGGATGCAGCTATGTAATCGTTTGCTTGAGTTGACGGGTAATACTTTGTATGCCGACTGTATGGAAAGATCTATTTATAATGCGCTGATGGCTTCATTGAAAGATGACGGTTCTCAAATAGTCAAATATAGTCCTTTGGAAGGATGCAGATATGAAGGAGAGGAGCAATGTGGAATGCATATCAATTGCTGTAACGCAAATGGACCAAGAGCCTTTGCTATGATTCCCCAGGCAATCTATCGTTCGGAAGAAAATCGTATCAAAGTTAATTTTTATATGCCTTCGGAAGCTGAATTTACAGTTAATAAGAAAGTGAAGGTTCATTTGACTCAGATAACCGATTATCCGAAGACTGATAAAATCGAATTCGAGATCAATCCATCAAAAGCATCAGAATTTACAATGTCTTTGCGTATTCCGTTCTGGAGTGAGCAGGTTTGTGTGAAAGTTAATGGTGAGGAAATAAAAAATATAGAAAAAGGATGTTATCTGAATATTAAGCGTCAATGGAAGAAAGGAGATCGAATATCTTTGCAGTTTGATCTGCGTGCACGATTATTAGAAATGAATAATGCCCAGGCTATTCTTAGAGGTCCGATTGTATTGGCTCGAGATAGTCGATTCAACGATGGATTTGTTGACGAGGCATCTAATATAGTGGGAGAAAATGGTTTTGTAGAACTGACGCCGGTTGATAATCCTCCTTTCTCATGGATGGCCTTCAAGGTTAAATCTGTATTGGGTACAGGTCTCGAAGGAAGCGATGCAGCCAGAATTATTCATGTATGTGATTTCTCATCTGCTGGAAATAATTGGGATCCGGCTCAGCGTTATCGGGTTTGGTTGCCTAAAACATTGAATGTTATGCATATGCCTTATAAACCATACAATCGTTAAGAAATGAATGTTACGAATAAATAAGGTGACAGATCAAGTTCGGATTTGATCTCTTACGGAACAGAAAGCAGTTTCTTATTCTTGAATTTCAAGGAATAGGAAACTGCTTTTTTATGGAAGGGGAAAAGTGCCTGATATTTAATGATATATAACTGTAAAGATGTAATATCTTTTTGTCTGTTGCAAACCGAAAAAAATGGAACCGAAAAGGTCAAAGATTTTCTCAAAAAGGTCAAAGATTTTTTTTAAACGATAAAACCTTTTCAAGAGAACGTCGTATGTTTTTTATAGTCAACTCTTTTTATGTTTTCGGCAGATTACATTAAGAAATGTGAAAACAGAGCTTTTAATCAGAACGCTTTGAGGAATCATTATTACC
>JAHHQS010000167.1 GCA_020026285.1 Parabacteroides sp.
CATACAAGGTACTCCTAATTATGAAAATTTCTGATTATTTCTCGGAAAGAACAAATATTTGGAGAAATTCGGGAGTTGCGGGGCGGATTTCGCCCTGGATTTATGCGGAATATGGAAAAAGAAAAGGGGACTTTCTTTAAAGAAAGTCCCCTTATATCATCAAGAGATATATATTAAAAAATGATATAAACCCTATGATATGTAAGTTAGTGTTTGTTCTGTAATTTTTTTATATAAAAATAGCTATCTATTCTATTGTAAATAAGTTTCATGATGTGGTTTGGCGCAAATCCAAAAATGAAAAATAAAATAGATGATATTTTTGATAAATGTAGAATGTTTTGATAAACTTTCAGATTAGATTTAACCAAATCGAACTTATTGCGAGACAAGGATTGTGGGAGTGTTCGATATTTCCATAATGGAAGATTCAATGCGTATGCTCCATTTGTTTCTTTGGCAATTTTAATCCAGCAAGCCCAATCCTCACTTTTACGCATATTAGGCATATATATTTTGCCAATTCTTGAAGTGTCATATATAACGCCCGGAGTTCCGACATTACTTCCCAATGCCATTCTAAAGTTTGAAATGTATTTAGGTTTATGTGAAACACCTGTAACATTCAAATCCTTATCTGCATATTCAAAAGCAGTAAAGGTGAATTCATAATGGTGTTCTGTCATAAATTTCATTTGTTGCTCCAATTTTGTAGGGTACCACCAGTCATCACTATCCAGAAATGCGATATATCGTCCACGCGCTTTTTGTATCGAATTATTACGGGCACTACCGGCTCCCGAATTTTTCTCCATTTGCCACAGATGAATTCGTGGATCTTTTTCGGCATATTGTTTTATGATATTGACCGTGTTGTCTTTCGAGCAATCATCAGTAATCTCCATCTCCCAATTTTGGTAGGTCTGATTTAAAACACATTCTATCGTTTGAGAAATGTATTTTTCAATATTATAAGTAGGAACAATAATTGAAACTAGAATGTCGTCCATATTAGTAAAGGTCGCAAAGATGTAAAAAGAATTATTTCGTTGGTTTTAATAATGCAGCAAATCGGCTAATACAGAATAATATATTATACCGCCAAGGCCTTAATAAGTATGGGATATATGCAAAAAATAAATTGACCTTATTATTGAGGATTTCGCTGAATTTTTTATGTCTTGTTACAGCACTGTTTGTTCTATTTCTCCGGTAATAGATAGCCTTTTCAGAAGTTGGACGAACGTATTTTATCTTATCTGATATGCCAAGCATAAAGAGTGAGTCCTCTCCGTTTTTTAGGCGTTTATCGAATCGTCTTATACCGATATAATCGCGATTAATTAATTTCGCTACAGGAATGCTCATATAAGACCGAGCATGCATTATTTTTAATGCATGCTCGGTCTTAATTTTAGCAAACATATTGGTTATATAATAATCAATAAACCCGTTTTCTCCGTCATTGAATGCCAAAACATTACTAATTGGAATCGAATTAATGCCAATGTGTTTATAGAGATTCTCTAGATAAATTGATGATACATAATCGTCATCATCGATAAATGCAATATAGTCTCCATGCGCTTCATCTAATCCGATATTGCGAGCATTGGAGACTCCTGGTTCATCTGTTTGAATAAAATGAACATTATGTATCTTTAGATTTAATGATATATAGGATAAGATTTTTGACTGGTAAGGTTCTTTACAACCATTAAGAATGATAATAATCTCAAACCGTTCTTTATCAAATGTTTGACATTTCAAAGAGTCCAAACAATCCCAAATATAATCCTGAGGTTTATAGGTGGGGATAATTACAGATATATCCATAATACAAATCTGTTAATAAATGATACATTAGGCGTATCGTATTGTATGTCAAAGAACTGAAAGATATATGAGCGAGAATGGCTATACATCTTTCTCATACAAATTTTCGTATTGCAAAGTTGTTTTTGTGATGTTGAAATCCTCAAAGCGTGCTATGATGCGATTCCGAATTTCAGAGATGATTTTATTGTCTGTGTCTAAATAATTTTTCAATGAAACATAATAATCTTCAGATTGATTACTTTTTGCCAAGAATCCCGATTCCCCATTCATAATAACTTCTGGAATACCTCCCACAGGTGTACAAATAGGAACACATCCCACAGACATAGCTTCAAGTAATGTTATAGGCATGCCTTCCCATATTGAAGAAAGACAAAAAGCATCTGCATTTGCCATGATATTAATCACATCATTACGTTCTCCCAAGTAAATGATTCGAGAACCGAAATACTGTGATATTTTATCATAAATTTCCTTGTCTTGGTTTTGTCCGGCAATTAGCAATGCTATATCGTATCCCTCATCAATCAATTTTGTACAATTACTGCAGAGCATTTCTTGATTCTTTGCCAAAGTGATACGTCCGGGATGAAACAGGATTTTTGTGTGAGGAGTTTGTCTGTAAGCAGACAAATCAATAGGATGAGGCGTTGGTTTTATAGTACCATTATAAATTAATGTACTATTCATGTCATACAATTTGTCAAAAGAAGCTTGTGAGGCTTTTGATATTGTCACAGGTCGCATCCATTTCTTATTAAAGCACATCTTCTTTAATCGGAATAATTTTTTATCCCAGGATGAGTTTTCCATAATAGCATCAGAGTGTATTGTATAGAAAAACTTACAATGATGATGGAGAAGTATAATGGGTATAAAGTAATAATAGAAAAAACCATGTATATGTACAACATCATAATGCCCATCCTTGATAAACTTGTATATCTTCCATAACATTCGAAATTCGATACCAGGACTATGTTTATGTAATGAACAGACCTTTACAGTTTTATCTAACTTCCGAATAAAGACATCATTGTCGTTAATCTCAAATATAGAGCAAAATGTCACCTCGTTACGCTTTGCCATTTCATTGGCAAGATTACAAATCATAGCTTCAATGCCACCACTTTGCAATGATGGGTGAATATGGAGGATGCGCATGTTAAAATGATTAAAAGAACGTATTATATATAGCGTAAGTTAAATGCCCAACAGCACTTACTAATGCAACATTGAAAATTAGCTTCGTATATTTAGGATAAAAATTGTTAATCCTAAAATATACCAACACAATAGACATTGGAATAAAACCAAAACGTAAAAAACGTCCGGCTAATGTTTCAGTATTTACACCCAGATTAAATGATAAAACAATATATGATGTTGATATTAATATAGTGATTAACATCATGATTTTATATATTGTAGGAACATTATGTTTTGTTGTACTTAAGTTTCTCAATATCATATAAGAGGTCAGAAGATATGGTGTAACTTCACAAAATTTCAATATTATTGCAGCTATTCCTCTTGTGGCGTCATCTTTTGTGGCTAAATATTGTTGTGCGGATTGAATAGATTTTCCTAAATTTTCATAACCTGCAACATCTAAGGCAAGGAACTCTGAAAAAATATTTTTGCTAATGATAAAACATAATGCAAAAACAAATAAAAATATGAGTAGTATTTGGAGACGGACATTTTTAAGATAAATTGCTGCGCAAACGATGCCTATTCCGAAAATTGCAGATTTATGAAAGAAGAAAGCCCCAAATATTAAAATATACCCAAGAATGAAATCTCTTATAGTTTTTCTATCAGATGCATACAATATGGCAACTCCGCAATATATCATAGCCATAGCCAAACTGACTCTCGCATATGAGTACCAGATTAAACCACAAATAATAAATGATTGCCAAAATAGATTCTTATTACTTTTTAGAAGTTTGAAAGTGTAATTTAATAACAAGAGCCCTCCGCCCCATACAACAAATCTGAAAATGTAATAATTGGGAACATTTTGAATAATCCAAACATAGACTTCCTCATAATGACCGGCAACACCTTTTTGTAAGCGGGGAAAATCAAATAAGGTGTGATAGAAATCACCAGCCCAAAACGGAAATATTACAAATAGTAATAATAAAATATTTCTAGAATTTCTATTCTTCGGATTCTTGGATAAATAAAAAATCCATAAATATAGGATTAACGAAGAAAGTGTAAGAATAGAAGACCCTTGTGTGATAAAGTCCATGTGTTATAATTTTAATATAGCATTATAGACCCGATCACAATTATGAGAGTCTCTTATTACAAAGAAACTTAGGGCAAAATCTTCGTATTTCTTTTCCATCTTGCAATCCTTTTGCAACAGAGATTCCAAACAGCGAAGAAGAGTATTTATATCTGTTACGATGTCTCCTATATCATTGCAATTAAAATATCCTTTTTGATAATGTTTAGAGTAGAATTCCTTTTGATCAAATTGGAAAAATAAAATCGGCTTATGCATATATCCAATATCAAAGTATACACTGGAATAATCTGTTATAAGCATATCAGATTCTTTTAAAAGAGTCTGTACATCATAATCAAATCCTGCGATAGATATTGAAGTCGGTATATTTAGTTTCTTAAACGATTCAATGAGTGGCTGAATTTCGTAGTGAGGGTAAAAAACGGCACTATAATTATATTTGTTTAACAAATCGTGGAATATGGGATTTTTAAGTAATGAGGCATATTGTTTGTAATATTCGCAATCTTCGAATCTCTCTTTGTTAATATAACTTCGCCATGTTGGCATTATCAATATTTGCCGTTTAGTCTCATATTGATTTAAATTATCATATCTGCAAAAACCTGTATATTGGATAATACCTGGTTTATATTTGAAATTCTCACATAGATATTCATATTCTGTTTTAGCTCCTGCCACAAACACATCAAGATTCACATTTGTGCCAAAAACATAAGGTAAATAATTTTGAGTTATTCCATGTTGCAGAAATATTTTCTTTTTATTCTTGAAAATGTTTAATCGGTGATCTAAAACTGTAACTAAATTGTGATTTGGAGACCAACCGCAAATGTGTGTACTAATCAGATATTTTGCTCTCCAAATCATAATATAGTGTTCCCAACTCCTATATTGAACCAGATCTTCCCGAAATAGAGACACCTTATCATAATCGGGGGAATTAAAATCAAGAATATATTTCGTCTTTATCTCAGGATGCTCTCTTTTCATATACAGAAAGAAGAAATATCCGTTGTCACGAGCTTCTCGCCCCCTTTCTGAAATTAGCCAAATTTCATCATTATTATAGAATATAGAAAAGAACTTGGCAATATATAGTTTTAATAATAATGCACTTACTCTAACTAATAGTGATATTTTCTGTATGATTCTCATTTGATTTTCCCTTTAATGATATATATAGTTGACATTAACAAGTCAAACAACTTGTAGTGCTGATTTTTGAAAATGTTGAATAGGATTTTTTTTATTATAGGCAATTGTTTGTCTGAAAGAGTGCTGGAATCAATGAATTTAAAATCTGTATGCAAGTGTTCAATGCGCTCTTTTCTTGTGATTTTGTTCAAATACAATGATGACAACACAGAAAATAGAGTTGCGCCCAATTGCTCATATCTGCATGCTATTTGTTTTCTAGGTACAGATTTTAAGACTATAAATTTTTCTATGCTTTGATAAAGATGTTCAAATCCATAATATGAAGTTGTGTAACTTCGGATTTTTCCACATTTTGTAGCAGAGAAATTATTATCTTTACGATAAAAATAACCTTCTTCGGGTAAAAACGCATATTGATTTATATATTGGATATAGTCGAATGTAAATATCATATCCTCAGCTATTTCTACGCGTTCGTCAAATTTAATAAGATGAGTATAAAGTGTATTCTTATTAAACAATTTCGAGAATGGAAGCCCTCTTAAGTTATTTGCCAAAAACGTAGGGTCATTATCTATTTTTTCGGTATAGCTTTGATTGACAGATATTGTTCCGTTGTAATAATTCAAACAACCTGCATGAACAAAATCAATCTTATTGTCTTTTTCTATCGGATGATACAGATTCTCTAAAAATGAAGGGGCAATAAAGTCATCAGCATCAATAAATGTAATCCAATTGGCAATGGCTTTGTTTATACCTAAATTCCGCGCCGAACTTACTCCTCCATTCTCTTTGTGAAAGACCTTGATACGACTGTCCTTCGCGGCATATTCATCACAAATCTCACCGCTTCGGTCGGGACTGCCGTCATCGACAAGAAGTAATTCGAAATCGGTAAATGTTTGAGCCAAAATACTATCGACACATTTGTGCACGTATTTTTCGGCTTTATAGACGGGGACAATTACAGATATTTTAGGAATTATACTGACCATTGTTTATCTACATTTATGAATAAAACACTTGGCGTTCTCAATTAACATAAGTCGTTCATGCTTACGCAATCCCACAAAAAATAAGATCAATAGTGTTGATAATGCACACAGCAAACTATTCCCTATCAATCCGACAAAAGAAGATGCCGCACAATATCTATATAGTATGGCTCCTATGGCAATGATAGGAATGGTTACTTTAAAAGCCGGGAAGAGTATATCTGTTAGATATTTCCTTTTTGCCAATTGTACACGCGGATAAACTATCCATACGCGGACAAGTTGTGTGATAGTCTCTATAATTAGGTACACCACAAACACCATTTCCGAAGATATGTGAGCATACTTCAAAAAAAAGTATGCTACAGGAACAACTGTTAGCAAAAGAGTTCCTTCAATAATCTGAAATTTCTTGATATCGCCAGTCGCATGAATCGCCATGATTGTCGGGCCTTTAAAAGCTTCGTTCATGCACGATAGAATCATTAATCGTGTAAATGCAACCGTGTGTTCCGGCACCTCGCTCAACCATAACTGGAGGATATATTCCGTGTTGATAAAAATCGGTAGGGCCACCAACAGAATCAAGTAGAAAGAATAGCGCGAACTATTCAAAATTAATGTGTGCATATACTGCAAATCACCCTGTGCATACAGTTTGGTAATCTGGGGGCGCACTGCCATCTGAAAATTGCCAAAAAATTGACTCACTGCACTTTGCACTTGCACAGCAACACCTCGTGCAGCATTTACCATCGGCCCGAAGAACAAGTTCAGAAGTATATTAATACCTTGGGTATAACCGACGATTGCCAAATATCCATTGGTTGTCCATCCTGCATATACAGCTATCCTTCGAGACAATTCCTTATTCCACAGCCATCGAGCCGATGATTCCGTAAAATGACGGTTGCAGTAGACGGAATATAAAATTCTGATAATGACCTGCACCACAAGAATCAATGCCGCATACAGAATCAAGCGGTCGGAATTGATCCACAACAACAATACAACAACCGCCAACTTGGCCAATGCCTCGAAGATGGAGATGTAGGCAAAGGCATTCATACGCTCGTGAGCGATAATCAAAGCATTGTAGGGTACGCTCAATATCGAAACGATGAATGTCACAACCGAACACTGATAGACCCAAAATGCAGCAGTCATTCGATCTGTAGGAATGACCATTTTCTCCATAACGAACCAAAGTCCGACGGTCTCGGCCAATACGAAAGCGATAATAGCCATGATGTAATGCACCGTAACGGCACATCGGAAAACTTTGCCGACATCGCCTTCACTTCCTCGTCCCAATTCGAAGGTAATGAAACGCGATGTAGCACCACCCAATGAACTGCTAAGGAATCCCAGCATGGTTACCACTCCGCCGACAACATTGTAAATACCGAAATCAACAACACCAAGTGCTTTTAATATGATTCGGGAAGAATAGAGGGTTACGCCTATCAGAAAAATCATTCGGATGTAGAGCAGTACAGTATTTTTTGCGATTCGCTTGTTATTTTCGGCTACGGTGGACATTCAATTATTTTGTTGTTCTGTT
>JAHHQS010000168.1 GCA_020026285.1 Parabacteroides sp.
ATTGAATACAAGTCCTTTTTGTTTAGATTAAACGTATAAATTGGGTTATTAATAAATCGATTCCCTAATCGATATATGTTGTATTCTTATTCGCTATTTCTTGTATATTCAAAGATTGTCTTTGTAAATGAAAATCAATTCTATTCTTTAGTCTTTTATACCATTATAGACTCTTGCTAAACAAGCTATATTTTTATCATCGCCTTTGAAACTATCTATAGGTTTGGATAAATAATAAGAAATTGGAGGTAATAATGAACCTTTTTGAGGTTTGGTAAATCCATAAAGCCCTATATCTTTTTTTAAAGCCTCAGGTATAATTTGGGACGGATCTTGATTATTCCATAAAGCCAGACAAGTAAGTAGTCGAGTAGAATCTCCAACAAGTGGACGGATTTTTTCAACATCTTCAATAGTTCCTGCTTCATTCATAAAAATATCCGCTTGTTTGAATATTGATGAACCTTCTAAATCTTTACTTGTTACTTGACAACATGTGACCCATATTTTACATTTTGGGTTCTCTTTTTTGGCTGAAGTATAAATCGTTTTCCAACAACGTTCTATAGAACGTTTGCGAAACTTATCTATATCGGAAGGTGTTAGTTGTTCTACACCAGGAAAATTCTTGTTCATTAATTCCTTATACATTTCTTGTTCACAATCTAACCATTTTAATGGAGGATATGGTTCCATTGTTGTTCCAGGATTCCAAATCCAATCAATCAAAAATCCGTCCATTTTACTTTTTCTAACTGCATCAGCAATGGAATTTCCAAGATATTCAAGATATTGACGTGTAAAAGGTATATGAGGAGAAGAAGGTGTTCTATAACTCAATTCAGGATGCTCTAATCCCCATTTTGTATTAGCTCCAGCACAAAAATAACCGAATACTTCCATTCCTCGTTGATGTCCTAGGCGAACCATTTCAGGTAAAAAGTCATATTTTAATCCAGGTTGTTCTGGAACGAATCCATTTTTGTACCAAGCATAACCATTACATGAAACGGCAAATGTTTGAATAGTGTTACATCCCATATCCTCATACCATTTGATATGTTCTTCGGGATTGGCATCTGACCATTTCCCTGGAGCAGGGAATGCATTAATACCGCCTTTTCCCCAATTAAAATCTATATTAAATGCTTGTATAGGTTTTTTAGTAAAAGAAGAAGAACAACTATTAAGGAGAGAATTACTAGATAAAAATAATGTTCCACTTACTAAACTTTTAATAAAATCTCGTTTATTCATGTCTTTTTTATTTTATATAGTTTGCTACAAAATATATTGCCTTGTTTTAAGTAGTAAAGCTGTTATTATTCAATAATTGTAACTTCGAATGATTTTCCTTCTTTTGTTGGAAAATTAACTTCATAAAAGCTATAGATTTTATTTGATTGTTTTTGTGTAGTACGAGCAATCTCTTTCCCTTCTGATTTTATTATCATTGGATATGCTGAACGGAGTTTACAATCTTTTCCCGATAAGGAAAGAATGGTCGCTTTTTTTAAACGGGAATTTTCCCAATCAATGGCTATTTCAAAATTGCCTCTAGCCTTTATCCCTTTTACTTTCCCATTGGACCATGCATCAGGTAGTGCCGGTAATAAATGAATATATCCAGCATGACTTTGAAGTAGCATTTCAACAATTCCTGCAGTATAACCAAAGTTCCCATCTATCTGGAAAGGCGGATGAGCATCGAGCAGGTTTTTAAATAATCCTCCTCCTTTTCGACCTTGTCCATATCCGACAGGATTAAATAGATTGGATATAATCTTGTATGCATGATTTCCATCTAACATTCTTGCCCACATATTGATTTTCCATCCCATTGACCATCCTGTGGCTGCATCGCCTCTTATTTCAAGACTTCTTTTTACGGCGTTAAATAATTCAGGTGTTTCAGTTGTTATCTGATTGCCTGGATGAAAGCCATAGAGATGTGACAAGTGACGATGTTGCGGATCGTTTTCTTCGAAGTCATACATCCATTCTTGCAATTGTCCTTTTACTCCAATTTGAAAAGGTAATAGCTTGCTTAATTTATCTTGTAATTCCTTTTGTAATTCTATGTCTACATTTAATTTCTTGGCAAATTCAATTGTTCTTGTAAAGTTTTCACGAATAATTGCCATATCCATAGTTGGTCCCATGCTGAGAGCTGTTTTTTCTCCATTGTTATATAAGAACCAATTCTCTGGGGAAATCCCTGCTGGAGTAACTAAATGGCCGTTCCCGTCATCTATTAACCAATCAGCAAAGAATTCGGCAGCACCTTTCATTAAAGGATAAGCTTTCTCTTTAAGGAATCGTTCATCTTGTGTAAACTGATAATGTTCCCATAAATGACTTGTCAGCCATCCTTGTACCATTGGCCAGAAAGATGCGCTAGGAACATTATCGTTAGGCATTGATTCTCTCCAGAGAGATGTATTATGATGAGCAACCCAACCGCGCATACCATACATATTTTTAGCTGTTTCGCGACCGGAAACGGCTAATTCTTCTATCATATTGAAAAGAGGTTCATGACATTCGGAAAGATTGGTTACCTCTGCCGGCCAGTAATTCATTTCGGTGTTGATATTGATTGTATATCCGCTATTCCAGGCTGGAATCGTATCTTTATTCCATATACCTTGTAAATTTAAAGGTTGTCCTCCTGGACGTGAGCCTGAAATCATTAAGTATCTGCCATATTGGAATAACATTGCTGCCAAATTGGGATCATCTTTCTGAGAGAATTGTTCGATACGTTTGTCCGTTGATAATGACAATTGCTCTGGAGAGGATTCTAATTGCAGACTGACGCGATTAAAAAGAGAATGATAGTTGGAAGAGTGTCTTTCTTTTAATGACTTATAATCGAAAGCAGATGCTTTTGAAAGAATATTAGCTGCTTTTCTTGAAGGATCAATGCCTTCTTTGCTAGGACTTTTATCGAAACCATTATAACTGGTAGCCATGCTCAACAGGAAGTAAACTTCATCTGTATTACTGACATGAATACTTTTATCCGTAATTTCTATTTTCCCTTTAGGACAGACAGGTAATAACTGGGCTTCAAAAAACATTCCCTTACCATCAATTTCTTCTCCATAGAGAACACGTTTGTTGAATTTACGTTTCCCTGTCTTGTCATATAGTTCGGGATGTTTGTATTCATCTCCCCAACTTTCTATTTGCTTAAAAGATCTTCTTTCAACGTAACCCGGAGCTTGTCCTTTCAGGATCAGTTTTCCATCTTTCTGTATTCGTTTTGCGGTAGGATGAACGCAAGTAAACTTTAAATCAATGTCGATAGCATCCTGTTTATCCGACTTTAATCTGATTACGATTAAGTCATCAGGATTGGAGGCAAATATTTCCCTTTCATATTTGGTCTCTCCTATTTGATAAGTTGTTTTATTTAATGCATCAGAAATATTTAATTCTCGTTTATATTGCGAGATTTCTCCTTTAGTATTGTCCTTGATATATAAATCTCCAAATGGCTGATAATACTGATGTAAACGTCCTAGCCAATGTTTACAAATCAGATCAGATGCTTGCTTATAGTTTCCATTTTTCATTAAAGAAACCACTTTCTCCTTCATGGCAGTAGTGATTTTTACATCTTTAAAAGAGACAGATGGTTCTCCACTATAGAGTGTATTTTCATTTAGTTGTAGATGTTCATTCTTTGTTTCACCAAAGATCATAGCTCCTACTCTACCATTTCCGATTGGTAAAGCTTCATTCCAGTTTGTAGCAGGAGAATCGTACCATAAATTGATAGAATGTTGTTCGTCTGTATTGACTTCGCAAGAAATAAGGAGAACTAATATGGTTAAATAAAAGTATTTCATGATAGAAGATGTTGTTTGAAATAATAAGTCTGTTGAATTATACTATTGTTGTAAATATACAAAAAATAAGATTAATATGTTATTGCTTGTTATAAAATAAAAAAAACTGATTATCTTGTAAAACTATAAAAGTTATGGGATGAAAAAATCAAAAATAAGAGGGTAAATGTTATGAAAACACGGTGGTTAAGCTTATTATTCCTACTTATGTCTTGTAGTTGGAGCCTAAAGGCACAAGGATTTGGTGAAAAACAATTATTAAACGATGGATGGTCGTTCAATTTAGGTGATGGAAAATACTATGGTATTGAATTATTTGATCATTCAGAATGGAGAAAAGTAGATCTTCCTCACGATTGGTCAGTAGAACAGTTTGCAAGTCCTGAAAATGCTAGTTGTACAGGATATCTTCCTGGAGGAATCGCATGGTATAGACGATTCTTGGATATTCCTTCTGCCAAGAAAGGTCAAAAAGTTTACATCTATTTCGAAGGTGTATACAATAACAGTGAAGTATTTATCAATGGAAAATGGATTGGGAAACGTCCGAATGGATATATTTCATTTATGTATGATATGACTCCTTACATCAATTATGGAGGTCGTAATGTAATTGCAGTTCGTGTTGACCATTCACAGGATGCAGATTCACGTTGGTATACAGGTTCTGGAATTTATCGTGATGTTTATTTGGTTTATTCAAATCCGGTTCACATTAATCTTTGGGGTGTTAATTATGAAACAACAGTAAAACAAGGTTCTGCCGATGTAGCATTAAAAACAGAGATTTGCAATGATGAGAACAAGGAAGTAACTGTTCAGGTAAAACATCAAATACTGGATGCTACAGGGAAAGTCGTTGCTACATCTCAGAAGTCTTTGAATGTAAAAGCTAATTCTACAGCTTCAGGTGAACAGAAAGTATCTGTCAGGAAACCGGTTCTTTGGGATATAGATAATCCTTATTTATATAAAGTGGTTACAGAAATTCGTCAGAATGGTAAAGTTGTTGATCAGTCTGAATTGAATGCCGGTATCAGAAAGTTGACATTTGATGCGAATAAAGGCTTTGCATTGAATGATAAGTCGATGAAGATGAAAGGTGTTTGTATTCATCATGATGCTGGTTGTTTAGGAGCTGCTGTTCCTGTTGAAGTATGGAAGAGAAGATTACAGGCATTTAAGGAAATAGGTTGTAATGCCATTCGTATGAGTCATAATCCTCAGGCAACTTGTTTATATGATTTGTGTGATGAAATGGGCTTTCTGGTCATTGATGAAGCTTATGATGAATGGGAATATGCCAAGAAAAAATGGATCAAGGGATGGAATCAGGGAGAACCTGGATTTGAAGGAGCTGCCACTTATTTCAGAGAATGGGGAAGACGCGATTTAGCCGATCTTATTCGTCGTGATAGAAATCATCCTTCTATTATCATGTGGAGTATTGGAAATGAAATTGATTATCCGAACGATCCTTATTCTCATCCTATTTTAGAGGAAAGTAGTATCAAACAGAAACATGTTCAAGGATATCAGATAACACAGCCAAGAGCAGAACGTTTAGGTGATATTGCTAAGGAACTGGTTGCAGAAGCAAAGAAATACGATACAACTCGTCCGGTAACAGCTGCTTTAGCAGGGGCTGTCATGTCTAATGAAACAGAATATCCGGGAGTTCTTGATGTTGTTGGATATAATTATACAGAAGATCGTTATGAAATGGACCATCAGAAATATCCGGACAGAATATTCTACGGAAGTGAAAATGGTAAAAGTTTGAGAGCCTGGAGAGCTGTTACAGATAATGATTTCGTAATGGGACAATATCTTTGGGCTGGTATAGATTTCTTAGGTGAAGCTGGAAGTTGGCCTTCACGTGGTTCCGGTGCAGGTGTTCTTACCATTGATGGTCGTATTAAACCGAATGGATATTATCGTCGTGCTTTATGGTTGGAAAAGCCTAATATTTATTTAGGTTCATACGTTCCGGTACAAGCGGATGATGTTAGAGATGGCGCTGATGCTGTCTGGAATTATACAGAAGGAGAGAAAGTAAGAGTAGTTGCTTATACCAATTGTGAAGAAGCCGAATTATTCTTGAATGGCAAACAGGTTGGAAAGCGAATAAAAGCTTATAATAACTCGTATATCATGTATTGGGATGTTCCTTATGCTAAAGGAAAATTGGAAGTTAAGGGTTATAATGGTGGAAAGGTTGTTACAACAGGTGAACTTCAAAGTACAGGAGCTCCTTATTTGATTTGTGCAAGATTAGATAAGACAGAAGGTGTCAAGGCAAACGATATATTGCATTTGGATATTCTAATCAAGGATGATCAGAGTCATTTGGTCCCTTTGGCAGAAAATGAAGTAACTTGTACTATCTCTGGTCCTGCTAAATTATTAGGATTGGAAAATGGAGGATCTGTTGCAACAGATAATTATCGTGACGAATCTCAGAGATGTATAAATGGTAGAGCGCTTGGTTATATCAAGGTCTTGGAAGGAACTGGTGATATAACAATTACCGTATCTTCACCAATGTTGAAATCAAAAGTATTGAAGATTAAATTATAATTATAGAGGTGTTCCATTTCTTTTAGGTCCATTATAATTTAATTAGAAGGGAATGATAATAGCCGATTATCAACTCATTTTGTCTGTTTGATAATCGGCTTATTATTTATTAGATTCTCGAGCAGAAAAGTATTGTTCACGTCGATCCTAGTCTTTCTAAGGTGTAAATAGTTGTTATAAGTCTCAGTGGATTTAGAGTGAAAACAAAATAAGCCGTTAAAGATTTTCTCGCTTTAACGGCTTATTTATGAATCAAAAGAGATATCTTTTATTAGAATATATCTTATTTACAACTCAAAGGAATAGCTTCTGAATATGTTTTAAATTCGGCAGACAATTTCTTTTCAGGATTATCCTGTGATGTAAACTTGCAACTGAATATCAGGCAAGATTCACCGGTAGGAACTTCCAGTTTCTTTGATTCTACAGGAATTGTCTTGATCGTATTCCAGTTCTTGTCGTAAACAACCAAGTTCGAGCCTCCTTCGTATTTAATGGTTTCACCAACGTTCAATCTGACCGGGATTGTAACGGTTGAGTAGTTCCCGATTTCTAAAGAAATATCACTGACTATATCATCTGCTTTCAGCAGGAACTGAATAGGTTGTCTTTTCTGAGGATTATTAAATTCCCATTTGGCAACAACAGGTTCACCCGGCTGACGTGTAATATTCTTATGAGTGAACTTGACAGGTTTACAAGCATACAAATTCCAGCTCTTCTCTCCTGTTGTCTCCAACTTGTATTCATTGTAGATATGTTCCATTTCCTTCTTTAATTCTTTTGGGAATGCACCACCTAAACGTGCTTTTTCCCATTCTCGAATAGCTGTAATGATTTCCTCAGACAAGCCATTCTGAGCGACTTTTTCAGCATTGGTTACCAATGTATAACCTGCATCGAATGCGGCAGAGCGAGCTAACAGCCAGTTGATATCTTCTATAGAAGTATTACTGTCGTATTTGAACCAGCCCAACATACTAGGAATTAAGTTTCGACGATAGAAATCCTGATTCATCAGGCGATAGCCGATCTGGCTATCTCTGAATCCAGCGTACCAAGGTTCTCCCCAATTCATTCTGGTAAAGATATGCCAGTTAAAATGAGTGGTCATACTGGCATCGTTTATGTTGTCGCGATATTCAGGTTTCAGATTATTATACCATTCCTGCATCATCAGATTTTCGCCATATTGTCCCATTCCTGTTGA
>JAHHQS010000169.1 GCA_020026285.1 Parabacteroides sp.
TAGAGGTCACTGCTTCGACAAAGTCATCAGTAGATACTAAATTATATGTAGAGCAGCGCTATATTCAAGATGAAGATAATAGTAGGATGTCCTATGTGTTTGAAAACTAGATAAGCATTGATTATCAGATTGTTCAACAAGAAGCAGTTCTTGCCGAACTGCTTTTGTGGGAAGTTTATCATGAAAATCGTAGAATGAGATAGAATCTCAGCCTGGAGATGAACCTCTAATAGGTGAAGTAATTAACACATCCAGAGAAGGAATATGATTGTCTCATAAAATGATACTGTACCGAAATCAGATGCTTTGCTGATATGAGTATCAAGGTGCATATAATTCGAATCTCTTGTCTCCTGTTTTCCGGTATTTTATGTTGCAGATGTAACTGATTTCTGAAAGAATTTCTTCAATATTAATGAATTTCAGTTTGGTGTTAATTTTAGCATTCTTGATTGATTCAGTGTAAATAATCTGTATCTTGAATTCTTCTTCTATGTCACTTATGACTTGAGAAAGCGGCATGTTCTTATAAGTCTTTTGCTTAATATGATTCTTGAAAAGCAATTCTGAATTTTCGACTCTTGACTTGACTATTTCTTGTCCATCAGAAAGGGCTTGTTCATCTCTTTTTAAAATCACTTCATTTTTTGCGGTAGAAACCTGTACAATCCCATCACGGACGAAAATTTTTGTTTCGGCTTTATCCTCACCGTCCACCAGAAATGAGGTTCCAAGTACGCAGATAGTAGTTTCCCAAGTATGAACGGTAAAAGGTTGTTCTGTTTTCGCTCTTACCTTAAAAAAAGCCTTTCCCTCAAGCTTGACTTTCCTTTCTGCATTGTCCGTATACCAAATTTTGGAATGCGGATATAACGTAACGGAAGAACTGTCAGGAAGCATTACGGTCTGCAGCTTTTCTGTCGTGTTACAGAACAGGGTCCGATCGTTTCCGCCGGTATTCATAAAATAAAGGAACATGCAGCAGAGGATGAGCGTACAAGCGGCGTATGGAAGAAACCGGCGTAACCGGGTAAAGGCGGATGCTTCAGGAGAGGCAGAAATTTTCTTGTTCACCTTTGTCCAAGCCAGTTTGGCATTAAAAATCATTCGCTCTGAAGTTCTTGTTGTGTGGAAGAACTCTGTCAGGCGTCTATACTCTTTCTTATTCTGAGATACCCAGTCAGCCAAGTAGATTTCCTGTTCATCAGTAAGTCTTTCACCTGCAAAGTGAAAGGCAAGGATATCATTGATGTTTATATTTGTTGGTGTCATATTCCATTACTTTAATAGCGTTAATAGAAAAAGGGAAACAAGTGTAAACATCCTTGTGTTGAGTTGCTCTCTAATCAGCCTCATTGCTTTTCCCATCTGATTCTCTACGGTTTTTATGGAAATGTTTAGCTTGGTTGCTATTTCTTGATATTTGAGTCCTTGAAGTTTACTCAGCAGAAATATTTCCTTGCATTTGGCAGGAAGAACAGCAATGATTCTGTCCAGTTTTTTATCCGGTGATTCATCGTCAGTTTCTTCGTCCATGATTTCAGTGTGTATGGTGTGGATTAGGCTGTCATCCAGTGAAACCATGGTTGATTTCTGTTTTCTGAGATAAGAAATGCAATTGTTTTTAACGGCCCTGAGCATATATGCGAGGAATTCCTTTTCTTCAAGATCGTGTTTGCCATTATTCCAGACTGCAATAAAACATTCCTGTACAATGTCCTCACATTCGTTCGGATTGGGTATGTATCCGAATGCTATTCTGCATAGCATCGGATAATACGTGTCAAATCTTTCTTTGAATCGATCTTTGTTAAGCATCTCGTTATATTCATAGATAGAAAGTCACAGGTACTTAAAAGCCCAGGCTGAGACCGGCCGTAATAAAGCCTTTATAGCCAAGTCCCGCTTCTATAAATCCTCCAATTTTGTTGTTGCCTACACGAATACCGATAGGATTTATCTGATAAGCGAAACCTGCTTCGAAGTCAGATTTCTTTTGAGCAAGTTCCTTACCTCTTTCATTCAGCCCGGTTTCATAATGTCTTGTAAAATCCACACCTCCTGATGCAGAACCGTAAAGTTGGAAAAGATTTCTGCATAAATATACAAATTCAACTGTCGGCAAAACCAAAAAGTTAAGTTCTTTTTCCTTGATGGAAGGTGTCTTGTCAGGAGAACTTGTTATTTTACTTCTTACTTTTGCAATTCCCAAGTCCATTCCCAATTTGAATCTTTTGCTTAAGGTATAGCGATAACCCAATCCGAAAATTCCTGTTGACTGCTCATCTGTTCGTTTTGTTCCGGTAATTGCATCGGAAAGTCCCATTCCCCAGAAGCTTGCACCTCCAAGTGTAAGTCCGTCACTATAACTAATTCTAATGTCATGTTTGTTATAATTTGCATCTGATTTCTTTTTGTCTTGTGCATTTACAGACATTACAGCAAATAGAGTACACGTCACTAAAGTATACAATTTAATTGATAGCTTCATGCGATTTTGATTTTGATTGATAATTGATTGGATTTGAAGGACCACTAGTAAGTCGCTTTCATGTATAAAACGTAATTTTGAACTGAAACCCCTATGTCAAATTCTTTTTCGTTTGGTTTATTTTTAATATTTACGTTTCAATGAGTCTGCAATCTATTTGACAATGATATTATAACCATTACCTTTATCATTTAGGAATTCATAACCGTTACCGCTTGCGGTTTCCAGTCTATATAACTGTGTATATTCAAAGTTCGATTCTTGTTTATATAATTGCTCCATGATAATTGATGGTATTTCTGTATCCAATGGAATAGGATAAGAAGTCTTTTCCCATTTGCCATTCTTAAATTCAACTTTTTTCAATATATTATCCTGCAAAACCTGATAGGTGGATGTTTCGCTTCCTAGGGCATCGAAAAGCCGAATATCAATACCGTAATGAGCCTTTATATAGTTAATTTCGGTCATAGACGGTAACTGTCGAATTTTAGCATTATTAGATTCATAATGACGCACCGGAAGCATGTTTCCATCTTCATTGAATGTTACCACAGTGTATAGGTTTCCGATATTCGGGAGGAATTGAGTAAAGCGAAACTCAAAAGTTTTATGTGGTAGCAATGCATATTCCTCAGATATGATTTGGTCTATTTGATCCTTTCTGAGTTTACCGAAAGAAGAAGCAGAAAAACTAAGTTTTATCTGTGACGGCAAATTATCATATTTCATGAAATCAGTTAAAATGAGAACCGGTTTATTGTTTTGATAAAAAAGGTACAGTTTCTCTCCTTTCTTACCTATTAAGTTCACTTCTGTGCCTGTAGCCCGATTACGAACCGATACGATTTCTGTATCTTCAAAACGTTTCTTTAAATCCTGTATTATCTCATGATTCAGTTTCTCTTTCTCTTTTTCTACCGGATTTTCATTATCGCAAGCGGTACAGAGAAAAGAGGAAATGCATATTAGCAACTGAAAAGCCTTTCTTGATATATCCATGTCTTATTATTGTCTTCTGAATAAAAAACTGTCGAATATATCTCCTGCTGTTACGCCCACTTTTATCGTATCACAGTCTTCTTTAGATTTTGACGAAACGATAACTGTAAGAATATTTGATTTACATTCTACGCTACCCCAATCACCTTTGCATGTCTTAAAATCATCGCTATTTTGATCAAAGACCTCCTTGCCTTTTATATCTATACCACTAATCCAGAAATTACTGTAATTCTTACAATGGAATACATAGGTGCCTCCCTCAGCAGGAACGTTTATGTGCTTGTTCTTGTCTTTTTGAACTTTAACGCTTGTCTTCCATTTCATCGGATCCCAGAGCCCATCTGGTAAAGTTGATTCACAGGAAGCTAACGAAAATAATATACCCGTTAAAATTGTAATAAATAAAATCTTTTGCTTCATACTATTATAAATTATTGTTTTTCTCTCTGAATTAATTTATCATTTATTTGTTTCTTTTTTTCGTTGCCCTGAATTATCTCTGTGGGTAACGACAGTGCAGAATGATCTATATTGGAATTGTATTCTTCCCTTTTTCTATTTATATCTGATTGGTTATAAATATGTTTTAATAGTTTTGCCCCGAGAATCGGACGATAATGCCCAGGCTCATAATAGTGATGATAATCTTCGGTAAACTGATTCACACCTGTGAAATCAAAGACGTTATCATATCCAAAAAACTCTTGAAGTTGTTCCAGGTCTTTCTGATGCATTTTCTTTTGGTAGAAATCAGGACTAATTATCAGTGTGAGATTTGTGGAATGTTTGCTGCAAATGTTCTTTAATTCCTGCATTAATATTCTTTGACTTTTAAAGATAACCCGCTCTTCTGTTTGTCCGGGACTTCTTTCTTTTTTGTGAAATTCATCTTGATGTTTAATCCAGTAATTCTCACCGTCCCTTTCGATTTCCTGTTCTCGGGGATTCAGGAAATTATTGGTATAGGGTTCACGTATTGGTCCATTCTCAACAATAATCGCTTCCATGTTTGGAGAGAATTTTCCGGTGACTTTGTAAGTCAGGTATGGGAAACATTTTTGCGGTATCAGGAAAGCCTGTAAATTTCGTAGTATGAACTGAGCATGGGAGATTCCTGCCGATTCATAAGAAAAGATTCTGTTGATGTTCTGAGAAGGAATTGTAACTGAAAATGATTTGGTATCAAGTACTACCAATAGATTGTCAATCTTGGCGTCATTTTCATCCAAGGCTTTTAGTTTCTGACAGACACCTGCAAAACTTTCTCCATTTTCAAAGAATCGAACAGCCTTTGAATTATCTGTGAGGTATTTTTCCCACTCTTCGGTACGAAAAGCCATCGTGCATGAATTTCCGACGATAAACGAGTTGAAAGGTATAGAATCCCTGTTGTTCAGATAGTTTTGCCAGCCAACGTATCCTTCATTTAAAAAGACTTCAGCCTGATCAAATCGCTTGTATTTGCCAATAATCATGTCCGGGTCTAATGCAAAATAAACTACAATCAGTGGGAGAAAAGGTAGAGTTAAAACAATTGACTTTCCGTATAGTTTGGCTAAGGAAACGTTTTGTCGTCTATATGATTCCTTTTTCATAATCCTTAAAATTGTAAGTAGATAAAACTGTCATTTTCAAACATTCCTAATGTGAACAATGCAAACACGAGCGAGAAATAGATGCACCAACGTACCCATCCTGGAAGTTTGCTGCTTTTCTCAATAAGGTCACATTTCGTTGAGAAACCTTCATAAATAAGCATCAGTAAAAGGGTAAAGCCTGCAACGATGCAGAAATGATCGCTCATCCCTATATTCATTTCTTTCCAAGACTGATGTGGTTTAAACGATATATGAGTAATGAACAGTATAGCATCGGTTAACGTATTCGCTCTAAAGAAAATAAGTGAGACCGCAAACAGTAGATAGGTGCGGATGATATATAATGCAGAAGCGATACTGTTTCCAACAATGTTTTCAAAGTGATTTCTTACTTTCGTAAATTTCATTTCTAAACAGATAATCGTTCCTTGTATGAGACCGTAAATCAAGAAGGTAAAACCGATTCCGTGCCATATCCCCAGCAAGGAGAATGTTATCAGAAGGCTCATGTATATTCCCGCTTTTTTCCACTTTCTTAATGCTGCTGTCATTGGTAGGAACAGATAGTCTCGAACCCAGAAGGACAGTGACATATGCCATCTTCTCCATAGATCCGCAGTCGTTTTTGCACTGAATGGAAAATTAAAGTTGGGAGACAGCCGAATGCCGAACATCCTGGCTCCGCCAAGAGCCATGTCCGTATAGCCCGAGAAGTCTGTATATAGTTCAATGGGATAAAGCAGGCAGGTCATAAGCAGTTGCAGGCCCGAAGCATCACTAACATTCCCGAATATATTTGCTGTATAGGGAGAAAGATAATTTGCTATGAGTAACTTTTTCATCATACCTAAAAAAAATAACTTCAATCCATATACTGTATTGTTATAATTGAATGGTTTCGGCTGCTGTATTTGTTCAATTATAGAGCTGTATCTTTCTATTGGGCCTGACAGGAACTTTAGGAAGAATAGCATATACAGGCTGAAATCAAGGAGATTTTTTTCTGGCTCTTCTTCCTGCCAGTATATGTCGGTCAGGTAGCCTATAGCCTGGAATGTGTAAAACGACATTCCCAGAGGATATAGAATTCGGTGAATAAGCGAAGCATGTGCTTCTTCAGTTGAGTTGACCGGTAGTATGGCATTTAGCGAATCCGGATTATGAAACAGTATCCAAAGTCCTACTAAGATGGCAATTGATGAGAAATAGCTGATTTGTGCCTGTTTCTCATTATCCTTGTTTCTTTCAATTATTTGAGCGGCAGCAAACGTAAACAGTGTTGTTATCAGAGATATTGCAAGGAAGAAGGGGTTGTTCCATGCAATGAAGAGACAGCTTGAAGCCAACAAGTAATAATTTCGTGCTTTGGCCGGACTTAGGCTGTAAAGCACGAAAGTAGAAATAAACAGGATTATAAAATCTATAGATAGGAATGCCATTGTTATTTCATTTTCTTTTCGATAGTCTGAACCAATTCACCAACATTGCTTATTCTCATCAGTTCTCTGAAGTTGATTCGTACCTTAAATTGTTTTTCTACTTCTGCAATGATGAGCATATGGGTGAGTGAATCCCAGCCGTCTACGTCATTGCTTGTGGTCTCATTGGAAAGAATAATGCTGTCATTCTTCAGTATTCTGCGTATAATATCCTGTATACGTGAAAAGATATCTTCTTGCTTACACATAATTAGTTGGATGTATTGAAAATTTCTTTGATTTTTGTTCTATCTATCTTGTTACTGTTATTTATCGGGAATTTGTCAATGAATTGGATTTCACGGGGAATCATGTAATAGGGAAGTTTCCCCTGAAGGAAAACTTTCAGTTTTTCCGCATCAATACTATTATTTCCTTCGATAATCAATGCAATGGTATCACCGGTTCCTTCTCGATTGCAGGTCATGGCTATGACGTTTCTGGAAAAATCAAGGTATTTCTTTGTTGTATTTTCTATCTCGTTCAGTTCGATTCTGAATCCCTGGATTTTGACCTGATGATCTTTGCGTCCGCAATAGTATATGTCTCCTTCTTCATCCATGATACACAAATCTCCTGTTTTATAAAATCTTCTTCCTGTCTTCGTTTCAATAATCGTCTCTTTGGTCTTTTCCGGATTGTTCAGGTATCCATCCATAACCTGTGGTCCTGCTATCAGTAATTCTCCTTGTTCACCGAGTGGCAGGTGTGCTCCATTTTTGTCTGCAATGACGGCCTCAGTTCCGGGAAATGGATGTCCGATGGCAATCATGCCGTTATATGCTTTTATCTTTTCTTTTGGTATTGTGTAGCAACAGCAATATATAGTGGCTTCCGTCGGTCCGTAAAGGTTTTTAAATGTTGCATTAGGAGCACATTGCCTGAATTTTGAAATAATTTCCATTTGTGAAGCTTCTGCTGCCAGAACCAGGTATTTCAAATAAGGCAGATGAATGTCTGAAAAATAAGGGGAGAGTAATTGTAGTAACGAGGGGGTAACTGCAGCAAATGTGAGCGACTCTTCTTCCAAAAGAGAGGCTACTTTG
>JAHHQS010000017.1 GCA_020026285.1 Parabacteroides sp.
ATTCATATTAATTCAATATCGGTGTTTTTTTCTATTTTAAGCGATAAAAAAAAGTTTTGAAAGTCTTTCATGTTTGTTTCTATTTTTACTTTTATTTATTTTTGCAACGTTTATAATTAAAGAATGGATTATGGGATTTTTTGACTCATTATTTTCTTCAACTTCTAAAAAAAATCAGGAACAGGATGAAAAGAAAAGCGAAGAAAAGAATTTTGATATATTGAAATATGATGGTGTTCGTGCACAGAAAATCCACAAATTGGCGTATGCTATACGTTGTTTTGAAGAGGCATTGAATATTCAGGAAGATTTTGAAACGCGGACGTATTTGGTGAATGCTTATCTGGCATCTAATAAATTGGAAGAAGCATTACATACATTAGATAAGATGCGGGAATTACAGCCGGATCATGTTGATACATTATTAACACGTATTCATGTGTTGTTTATGATGGATAAGGATGCTGAAGTTATTCAGGATTGTTTATCTGTTATTAATTTGGAACCGGAAAATCCGATGGCTTATTATTTGATGGCTAAGGCTAAACATACAACAAACGATATGTTGGGAGCTGTTGCTGATCTAACTAAGGCTATAACATTGAAAGATGATTTTGCCAGTGCTTATCAATTGCGTGCAGAATTATTGCTGGCAATGAAGCAGGGAGCAGAAGCTTTGACGGATATTCAGAAAGTGATAGAATTGAATCCGGAAGAAGATCTGGCTTATTTGTTGCGAGGGAAAATTTTTGCTTTCATGGGTGAAGTTGACAAGGCAGATGAAGATTTTCATAAGGTGCTTACTCTAAACCCTTTTAGTGAAGAAGCTGTTTTAATGATAGGACGTTTAATGATATCTCGTGGTAATTTAGATGATGCCATTACTTTCTTTGATGAGGCTATAGAAACCTCTCCAGACCAGGGATTGTATTACTCGGAACGTGGTCGAGCCAAGAATTTGAAAGGAGATAAAAAAGGTGCATTCGACGATTTGAAGAAGTCAATCGAATTGAATCCGGAAGGAGAAAATGCTCAATTGATAGAAGGAAAGCATTCCAATTTTGATAATCTTTATTCCGGGGGAATTTATTAAAAAGACTGGAGCTTTTTTAGTCTATTCCTTTTAAAGGATAAGAAGAATTTTCCGGAATTGTTGGTCGGACAGATAGATAATAGATGTTTCAGTCCTGATTTTATTAGAATCCTCTGTTTGTACGAAAAGGAGGAGTGAATGTGGAGATGAAGTCTTGAAGAAAGGTAAAATCAAGAAAAAGTATTCAGACTCTAAATAAAATATAGCCAACAGTTTGTTTATTTAAAAAAAGGACCTATCTTTGCAGCCCGAATAAGTATGCGAAAGAAGAATAATAATAAATAAAATATAGAAAGATGAAGAGAACATTTCAACCGTCTAACAGAAAAAGAAAGAACAAACACGGATTCCGTTCAAGAATGACTAGTGCAAATGGTCGTCGTGTATTAGCTGCTCGTCGTGCAAAAGGAAGAGCAAAATTGACAGTATCTGACGAATACAACGGATAATTATCCTGTTTGTAAAACGAAACGTATAAGGAAAGTAGAGGTTTTTTATTAAAAGCCTTTACTTTCTTTGTTTTTATACCTACCTTTGACCTCATATACCCAAAAAGAAATGTAATTATGAGTAATATTCTTGTTAAGATATTTAAACGTCCAATTTTGATGAGTTTCATATTAGCTGGAATTCTTATATGGGCATTAATATATGGTACATTGGTTTGGCTGGATATATATACCAAGCATAATGAGGCTGTTGTTATTCCAGATGTAAAAGGTTTGACCATGGATCTGGCAGTTCCTTTCCTCGAAGAGAAAGGAATTCGTTATAATATTATAGATTCTGTCTTTTCTAAGGATGTCCCTCCTGGAGCCGTTGTAGAAATATTACCATCCCCGGGTTCAAAAGTAAAAGAAGGACGTATCGTTTTTATTACAATTAATGCAAAGACTTCGCAAATGGCTCAGATTCCTGAAGTTCAGGATCTTTCTTATCGCCAGGCTTATGCTTTGTTGAATTCACTTGGCTTTAAATCTGTTACGGTAAAATATGTACCAGGAGATTATACAGATTTGGCTATAGGCGTGGAGCTGAATGGCAAGATGTTGTCTGATGGAGTTCATGTTCCGTTAACATCTAAATTGACATTAGTGGTAAGCAGTGGATCTGTTGAAACAGATTCCTTAGCATTAGATGGTTTGAATGCGGCTCCAATTCAGCCATTGAATAGTGAAGAAGAAAACTGGTTTTAATCATGACAGACTTTATAGACGAAATAGATGATGAACAGGCGGATGATTTGTTGTTGAACGAAGATGACTCAGCAGCAATAATTGCCTCTCCGGAGATTTCGCCCGGTTTGTATGAACATTATAAAGTAACGGCCGATAAAGGTCAGTCGTTATTACGTATTGATAAGTATCTCGTCACTCGTTTGATGGATACAACCCGAAATCGAATTCAATTGGCTGCCGATGCTGGTTGTATTTGGGTAAATGGTAAACCGGTAAAAAGTAATTACCGTGTAAAGCCTTTCGATGTGATCCAGATTGTGATGGATCGTCCTCGTCGGGAGACTGAAATTATTCCTCAAGATATTCCTTTAGATGTAGTTTACGAAGATTCCGACTTGATGGTTATTAATAAGCCGGCAGGTATGGTCGTACATCCGGGACATGGCAATTATTCCGGAACACTGTTAAA
Organism: Parabacteroides sp.; assembly: GCA_020026285.1. Next base: position 2,741 of record JAHHQS010000017.1, read on the forward strand.
TGCAATAGCTTATTATCTTCGTGATGAACAACATTTTGATCCGTCAGATCCTCGTTTGGGACTAGTACATCGTATTGATAAAGATACTTCAGGTTTGCTTGTCATAGCAAAAACTCCTGAAGCAAAAAGTAATCTGGGCTTACAATTCTTTAATCATACAACAAAACGTTGTTACCGGGCTGTCGTTTGGGGGCAGTTTCAGGAGGATGAAGGTACAATTGAGGGGAATATAGGGAGAAGTCCCAAAGATCGTTTGCAAATGACCGTTTTCCCGGAAGGGGATCAAGGGAAGCATGCGGTAACTCATTATCGTGTATTGGAGAGATTGGGTTATGTTACGCTTGTTGAATGTCGTTTGGAAACGGGACGTACCCATCAGATACGTGTACATATGAAACATATTGGACATACACTCTTTAATGATGCTCGATATGGTGGACATGAAATTTTAAAGGGAACAACATTTTCAAAATATAAGCAATTTGTGCAAAACTGTTTTGCTATTTGTCCTCGACAGGCCTTGCATGCAAAAACATTAGGTTTCGTTCATCCGAGAACAGGTGAAGAGATGTTTTTTGATTCGGAAATTCCTTCCGATATGCAGGGGCTGATTGATAAATGGCGCGTTTATGCAACTACAAAAGATTTGGAGTTATGAAAAAGAATATAGCTATTGTTGCGGGAGGAGATTCTTCAGAAATAGTAATTTCACTAAAGAGTGCGGAAGGAATCTATTCTTTTATTGATAAAAACAAATATAATTTATATATTGCAATCGTAAAGCAGGGAGATTGGTCTGTTCGTTTGCAAAACGGAGAGCAGGTTTCTATAGATAAGAACGATTTTAGTTTTTGTGAAGATGGCGAAAAAAAAGTATTTGATTTCGCTTATATAACGATTCACGGAACTCCGGGTGAAGACGGACGTTTACAAGGATATTTTGATCTTATTGGATTGCCTTATTCTTCATGTGGAATGTTGGTGAGTGCATTGACATTCAACAAATATGTTTGTAATCATTATCTGAATAATTTTGGTGTTCGTATAGCCAAGTCGGTTCGTCTGATGAAGGATGACGAGGTTGATGAGAACGAAATTGTTGATCAGTTAGGATTACCCATGTTTGTCAAACCTAATGATGGCGGAAGTAGTTTTGGTGTGACAAAGGTTAAAGAAAAATCATGTTTGAAAGCTGCTGTTGACAAGGCTTTTGCTGAAGGAAAGGAAGTCGTAATAGAAAGTTTTATCTCTGGTACAGAGGTTACTTGTGGTTGCTATAAAGTTAAAGGAAAAGAAGTTGTATTTCCATTGACAGAGGTTGTGACTACAAATGAATTTTTTGATTTTGATGCCAAATATAATGGTCAGGTTCAAGAAATTACTCCGGCTCGTATCTCCGCTGAATTGACAGAGAAGATTCAAAAGGAAACTTCACGTATATATGATTTATTAGGGGCTAAAGGAATTATTCGAGTTGATTATATAATCACTGAAGATGGAATTCCTTTTATGCTTGAAATAAATACAACACCCGGAATGACTGCTACTAGTTTTATTCCACAACAGGTTAGGGCAGCAGGCTTGAATATTACGGATGTTATGAACGATATTATAGAAAATGAGATAAACTAAATGATATGGATACAGGAACAGTTTCTCCGAATTTCGAGGATATTCGTCCATTGAATGAGGATGAGGTGCAGATTGCGATAGAGAAGTTGTTAGCTTCTGACGAGTTTAGACATGCAATTCGATATGTAAAACCAAATTTGGATTGGGATGAATTTTCCAAATCAATGCGGGCTTGTAAAACTAAAGAACAATTTAAGTCTACATTGGCATACGATGCTGTAATGACTGTGGCAAAACATACAACTTTTTCATTGACTGTTTCAGGAAGAAGTCGCTTGCCTGAAGGAAAACCTGCATGTACTTTTATTTCAAATCATCGTGATATTGTATTGGATGCATCTTTTTTGAATGTAATTCTTTACGATGTGGGTTATGGATTGACTCAGGTTGCTATCGGTGATAACTTATTAATCCGCCCTTGGATTGAAACATTTGTTCGTTTGAATAATAGTTTTATCGTCAAACGAGGTGTTTCTGTTCGTCAGATGTTAGATGTGAGTCATACCCTTTCTGCATATATTAATCATACGATAAAGAATACAAATGAATCTGTTTGGATTGCCCAGCGTGAAGGACGTGCAAAAGATTCAAATGATCGTACACAGTCAAGTGTATTGAAGATGCTTTCAATGGCGGGAGATAAAGATATTATTTCGAATTTGAAAGAGTTGAATATTGTTCCGGTTTCTATTTCTTATGAATTTGATCCTTGTGATTATTTGAAAGCACAGGAATTCCAATTAAAGCGTGATAATCCTGACTATCATAAGAGTCAGCGTGATGACTTGTTAAATATGGAAACAGGAATTCTTGGACAAAAAGGCCGTGTTCATTTTACTTTGGCTGGTCGTATAAATGATAAATTGGATCAGTTGGATCCTTCAATGGAAAAGAATGAATTGTTTGCAGCTGTTGCATCCATTATCGATAATGAAATTTATAGTCATTATCGTTTCTATCCATGTAATTATGTAGCTTACGATATGTTAAGTGGAACTCGTCGTTTCTCTGAAAACTACGGCTTGAAAGATAAGAAGGAATTTGAAACTTATTTGCAGAAGCAGTTGGATAAAATAGTTATTCCAAACAAAGATGAAAAGTTCCTTCGTACTAAGATTTTGGAAATGTATACTAATCCGTTGAAGAATAATCTGGCTTTGACTGGAAAATAATATATTTGAAGACAATTGTTTTTTCGATAAAAAAACGCAGAACTTATTTGACAGGTTCTGCGTTTTTATTTTTAGAATGGATATCCTATTGCCAGATGGATTCCTAAACTATCTTTGAATTTAGGTATGTTGTAATAACCCTTTTTCCCTGTATCATAAGGGACGTGAAGACCAATACCGCAATCTACACGGATAACCAGAAAATCCAGATCGTAACGTAATCCAACTCCTGTACCCAAAGCCAGATCATTCCAGAATTTACCCCATTTCAGTTGTGCTCCCGGTCGCATTGGATCTTTATGAAGGAGCCATATATTTCCAGCGTCAAGGAATGTAGCTCCTTGTAAACTGCCAAAGATTGGAAAACGATATTCAAGATTGGCTTCGAATTTCAAATCTCCTGTCTGATCAATATAACCATATTGATTGAAAGGATTAGGTTTGAAACGTCCCGGACCAATGGTTCTGATTGTAAAAGCTCTGATACTATTAGCACCTCCGATGTAGAATTGTTCATTATAAGGAGTTGTATGATTTTCGGCATTACCATAACCTAAAATAGCTCCAATCATCATACGTCCCACTAAATGATGATTCTTCATCAATTGATAATTATAACGTATTTCAGAACTGATTTTGAAGAACTGTGAAAAGACATTCCCCAGAAAATTCTTATTTTCTTCCTTGAAGCTTTTCCCTGCCATAGCATAAAAAGCACTTAAAATATTTCCGGATTGAGTCACGGTAGTCTGCCACCAGAGATGATGCTTTTTTTCTTTTATAGGTAAATCATCATAAGTATAAGTATAACTCATAGCAGGAACAAACTGATCTTTCAGACTTAAATATAAAGCTTTGTTTGCATCAGTAATAGAGTCGAAAGTAGCTGTTGTATGTTGAAGCTTGTTATATGTCAGTTTAAAAGGAGTGACCGAATGATGACTGGTTGCAGAACTTTGAAAATCTAATGTACCACTTCCTCCAAAAGATAACATCTTGAAAAATTTGGCACGGTTCATTTGGTTGGCATAAATACGGAAAGTTGTACTTGACGGATATTTCAAGTTCTTTTTTAAATAACCGGGAAACATTAACTGCGGCAAAGTTAACGTACTGCTTAAACCAAGTTCATAACTATTCATTAGTGATGATTTCCCAGCAACTCGGTTACCTGTCTGCCATTCATAAGAACCTTTTAATTGAATACCAAAAATCTCTCCTCCACCAAAGATGTTGGACTTTGTCATGCTGAAGATTGCTCCAGGCCCTGTTTGGTCATTACTCTTGGTCGTAACATTGAATTCCAGTTCACCATCTAAAGGCAAGTCGTAAACCGTATTGATTCTTATGTCCAATTTATCTTTTGTGCTGCATGTGTCTTGTGGTAAATGTTGTATTTCGGCATAACGAAATATTCCCAGTCGAGAAAGGGCAGTCTGCGTCTCCTGTTGTTTTTTACTCGAATAACGTTCACCTGGTCTGAACATTAACTTACGATATAAAACAGCCGGACGTACACGTAATTTCTTTTCGTAAAGAATTCTCAGATCTTTATATAGTAAAGTGTCAGTTGGAGGCTCATTGTTGTAACCATTTAGTGAAAACGTAATATTACCGATCTTCCAGGGATGAAGAGTTTCTTCTGGCAGTTTATTGGAAGGAACGACTTTTAAATGGACTTTACCTGGAGAAATGGTTGTATCAGCCTGATAAGTTATATATTCCGGTCTGAAATAATAATAACCGTTATCACGAAGAAGAGAATTGATTCTTTGTCGTTCGGCTTCCAACTGAACCACATTGAAGTTATCTCCTTTTTTCAGCAAACTCGAGGTCGCATTATGAATCAGGATCGAATCCGGTTTCTGATTTCTACTTATATATCGGATACTATCATAAGTATAAGGAGCCTTCATACTGATTGTATAAGAGATCGAAGCCTGTTTGGGATCTTTGGGATGAGGAATAATTGAATAATTGGTGCTGCCATTGAAATATCCATATTCTCGTAACAGATTATTGGCCACCTTTACTCGGACTTCCGGATTGACATTTGTTATATAAACAGGTTTGGCTGCTAATTTCTTGAAGAACCATTGTCCGACTTTTCCTTTTTTGTTAACGAAAGCATTGTACATCCATAAACCAAAAGGTAATGGAACACGAACAGAAGAACTTCCTAACAAAGCATTATTAGGAGGATAGCTTAAAGCAGCTTCAATTTCTTCAATTGTATTATCTCCGGCAGGAGTTGAATCTCGTTCTGTAATTTCTATTTTTTTGATACCTGTATAAAGAACTTCATCTTCAGGGAGATTTTTAGTGACAGAACATGAAACAAGTCCTACGAAAATAAAGCATAAATATATGATTGGATTAATTTTCATTCTCCTTTTTCTCTTTTTTGTTTTTTTTCTTTTCTTTTATTTTTTTCTTTTCCTTTTCTGGTTGAGGATTCTGTTTATTCTTTTTGAAAATAAACAATTCACGCATGTGCTCCATCTTCTTGTGTAAGACAATACCTACACCAGTTTCAATCAATTCTCCTTCCAGCAGACTTTCATAGTCTTTATTATGGAACAATTTGATATAGCGTGTGCCACTTGCATCCAGTCGATATTCAACAGCTATATTATCAATGAAAGGTTGTGCCTGTCCTCTATTAATATCGTCACCTGTTGAAATACGTCCGCCAAGAACGATTCGAATTCGATCATTGTAGAAACGTTTTGCAAAACGGAATGAGTAATCAGTTCGTTTGGATCCGTCACCGTCTTCATCATAACTTTCCATACCAAAGTTGATATCTACCGTCTTTAAAGCACTTCCCGCAATATTATTGATTTCATTCTGCAGGAATGTATTTAAAGCTGTACCCATATTCAGATTTGCTTTGCCTGTTGTAGAGCCGCCTCCCAGAAACATTCCGGTAACAAGCATACTTACTGCTTGTTTGGCTCTTTCTTCTTCACCCATTCGGGCCAGTTCTTCCTGGACATTGGCATCTTCCGGAGCTTCAAGAACAAATTTGATTCCTAGATTCTCCAGTTGCTGAGTCAATTGGATACCCACATCGAAATTGACCATTCTAGAACTTTTATTACCTAAAGAGACAGAAGTTCTGACTCGTTCTGTTGCTGTAATGTTCATTGTCGGATCAAATGGATCTCCATTCCATTGAACATAACTTCCATTCTCTACATTGAAATCTTTCGATGGAATAAGAGGTAATGAATATTTAATGATTCCGTCGGTCAATGTATATCTACCGCTTAAAACCATATCCCCCATTGGTGTATATTGGAAAGTTAAATCTCCTCCGCCTTCCAGGTTTATTCTGTTTGACTGGTCCGGAGTCAGATCGACATTGGCCTGTACCGCCTGGTCAATATGAATAGTCATCAACATATCCAATCCGCCAATAGGCAGAGCTGCTGCTTTCTTTCTCCTGTTAAGGATAGTATCTTCTTCGAAGGATGTAAATGTTACCAGTCCTGATAGACGATCCTGTACGGTTAATGGAGAATCTTTTAGAATATAAGTAACATTGGTTCCACCCAAGAGATGAACATTACCACGCATGACCAGAGAGTTTAGAGGCCCTTTGATTGTCGAATTCATATTAACCAGCATCTTTCCGTAAATCAGACTTTCTTTACTGCGTTTGGCATCCAATAACAACATGTTGTTTGCATTCAGTTTCAAGTTCGCTGTCATATTAGATGGGTCGCTGAAATTGACATACCCATCGATAATAAATGGATTCTTTCCGTTTGCCAGTAATTTATACTGATCAAAGATTATTTTATCGGTAGTGACTCTGACTTTGGCAGTATCCAGTTTGATATTGGTATTGGCAGCTGTAATAAACATGTTAGCGGAATCAAGATAAGCAAAACCGTTCAGGATTGGTAACGAGCTTGTCCCATCGATTGTCAATTCTCCTTGCATTTTACCATTGAGTCTGGCCATGTCTTCCGGCATAAAAGGATTCATCATTTCCAGAGGTAGATCAGTAATATACAACTCTCCATCAATACTGTCTCTTAACCCACTTTGGTAATAGACAAACGAATTCATGAATTCCTTATCGTCATGGAATAAGTGCATATCAAACTGATGTTCTTTTTCAGATACAGGTAGATATACCATACTCATCAATAAATCTCCGACACGTTTGCCTTCATAACACAACGAATCTATACTTGCTCCGGCAGTCATTGTGAAGGACGTATCGGTTGGCAAATATTGGAAGTCGAGACTCAGTATTCCGTCTAAACTCGGCATGTAATCGGAAAAGCCTTCAGACATTTCTTTCAGATTCACTTCACCTAGAGCAGCTCGAACTTCTCCGAATCCGGCATCAATAGAATCTGTTTTAATTTCCAGGAAGGTATTCGAACTTCCTTTTAGCAGGAAGTTGGCAAAAATTTCCTTTTCATTTCTTAGTCGGATATAATTATCTTTGTTTAATTGTAAGGTATCGAAGGCAAAGATTGGGTTTTCCGGGAAGAAATGAAGTACATAATCGCTCTTTTCTTTCTTCTCCAGACTTGCTCCTAATAGAATTCCCGTTTTTCCATATCTGTTCTTAAACTGTAAAGTTGCATCAGTATAACCTGTCATAAGTTTACCGTTTAATTTAGCCGTAAATGGAGATTGTCGTTTAAATTTCTTCTTTACTACTCCTGCTTCGTAATAGATACCTAATGAATCTTGCCAAAGATTCATTTTCAGAGTATCTAACAGGAATGTATCACGTAAGATTCGATAAACACTACCATTCATTTGTATACCTTTTTCAGGAGATGTATTTGCATTTAATGCCAGTCCCTGGAAACTTACTCCAAAGATGTTGAACATATGGAAGATAGGATTATCTTTTTTTGCTTTGATTTCCATATCCAGATTCGGGAAATGAGGTTTTAATTCATTCAGTCTGATAATAGAATCTTTTTTCATTTGGCGACTCATTTCCTGTGAAATCAGGTTGAATTGGTGACTCAGTCCGTTAATACCTTTGTCACTTTCTATTTTTAATTTAAAATCACCCGAATTGAGTGCCAGATAAGTTGTATCCTTTTGGGCCAGGGCCTTCATGATAATCGGTTTGGGATCTACCTTATGCTTCCCTGAAGCAAGGATCCAGTTTCCTAAAGTCAGATCAGCCTTATAAAAATCTTTGAGGTCGGTTTCAGCTTCGGCGAATATCTCAAAAGATGTAGAGAAAGGTTTATTACTCAGATGGAATCCTGCTAGATCGATATGCTTCATGTCGGCAATTAGCATTGTATTAATATAGTCCTTCTGAAGATTCGCGTTCAGAGTCATATCCATGACGGCTAATGGATAATTACTGATCAGGTTTAGTTTTATGAAATTCTTCTTCAGAGTACCATTCAATGCTATATCCGAAATACTCGACTTCCCATATTGGATATCCTTGATCTTTCCATCCATCTTTGCCCAGGTTAATGAATCGAAAAGATTACTTCCTTTGCCTTCTGCTTTGATAAAGGCATTCAGCCAGGTGAGTGAATCATTATGTATAAAATGATTCGGTTCAATACTGTCTATTTCAAAGTAACCGAAGAACGTACTGTCAATCTGATTGTAGGTCGTATTCAGACAGATTTTACCGGAACCTTCTCTAAATTCCAGGTCTCCCTTATAAAACTGGTCTTGAACCTGCACATCTCCTGTCAGCATCATCTTTTTAGGTATACGGATACTGTTCCTGCTTTCAGGCTCGAAGAAACCAAGCAGAAAATCCAAGTCTTCGGTAAACAGATTCAGATTCAGTTCGCCTCTACGCTTTTTATTGCTTTGCAAGGATTCTCCTTTTCCTGTTGTTCGGATAACAAAAGCTCCTGGAAGTTGTGCATCGAGTTTATCCAGTTCTAAAGATTTCAGACTACCTTTTGCTTTAGCCTGAATTCTCAGACTCGTATCAGGGTATGCCTGTATCGCATCTTCCGATAAATTTCCTGCAAGGGCAATGATATCCTTTTTCCCGAAGCTTGCATGGAAATCAACGTCCATTTTCCCTTTCGGCTTATTACTGAAGGCAGAATAAGGGATAGAACCTTTCAGCCGGGCTTCAGAATAGGCTGTTTCCAAAACCAGTTCCGGCAATTTTATACCTTGATTATCTCCGTTGAATTCACCTTTGAATTTCTTAATTTCTATACCGGAACGTTCTTTCGCAATGAATTTGTTTATGTCAGCCTTAATAGATTCTTCAGAATATAGGAGAGATTTGAGAATAATATCAATATCCGATAAATAAATATGCGAAGGATCCAGTCCGTTTAGAGCAGGTTGTTCATTTGCATCATAGTTGAGGAAAGATCCTTTGTATTTAAAGTTGTCAGCTTTGTAACAACCACGACCTAGATCAACTTCTCCGTTACGTAGTCCGGCTTCGGTGACATAACCCGATAGACGTAATGAATCTTCTGGCATCTGAAGAGCCAGAGCGACATGTTTCAAATTGATTTTTTCCAGATCAATAAGCCAGTTTATCGGAGCAGATTGAGTTGTATCTTCCGGAGTAGTCGATTCTGTAAGTAGAAGCGTGACTGTTGCATCAGCTATTTCCAGATTGTTGAATGTCGCTTTTTCCTTGGCTAGACTGATTCTGTCTGCCTTGGCAATACAGTTACCAATACCCCCCTTAATCTCTATCCCGTCAATTAAATCTCCCGTATTTATTTTCAGATCTTTCAGTCCGATAGATTCAACCAATATGTCCTTTTTCAGTAATGGTATAGGACGTATGGCTATATTCAAATTGTTAAGAGAGAATAAAGTGTCAGCCGGGATGGTATCTTTAATAACTTCGATACCATGAATGTTTAATTTGATAGGAAAGGATAGGTTGATGCGTTCAATATTAATTTTCATTCCTGTACTTTCACTCGCAATTTGTGTCGCTTTTTGCACAGCAAAGTTTTGAAAGGCTGGAATGTACAGTAATATTGAGAGTATTAATGCTATAATTATTGGTAATAAGCAAATTATCCCGATTCTTTTAACCCATTTATTCATTTAGCACATTTTATTTTTACAAATATAGAAATAAACCTTTAAGGGCAAAAGCGAATAATGTTTAGACTTGATTTCTATTTTTTATATATAAACATTGTAATCCTTCGATAAGTTGTTTTATTTTGTAATATAATTGAGACTTAATGTAATGGAAAAAGAAATAAAATCTTGTTACTGGTTTTTATTTTACCGTGACAAACTCCTGTTGGAGAAAAAGGATTCTGCCTATATAATCCCTTTTCAGGAAGAATCTCCTTTCGAAGTGAAATATTCATTTGAAGTAAAATTAGACCAGTCTTTGCCTGCACGTGCTGCATCTCTGGATGAGGAAATAGAGGAAACAGATAAATACGTTATGATTGGTTTAAGGGCCAGTTGGGATTATCTGCCTTTGGATTGGTATAAACGTGCCGGAAAAGCACATCAGCTTGTACATTGGGACCGACATAGTCAGTTCTGTCCGGCTTGTGGAACCAAGCTGGTGTGGAATTCATTGATATCCAAGCGTTGCGAAATCTGTAATCATGAATATTATCCGACGATTTCTCCGGCTATGATTGTATTGATTCGTCGTGGAGAAGAAGTCCTTTTGGTTCATGCCCGTAATTTCAAGAAGAATTTCTATGGACTCGTTGCCGGATTCCTGGAAGTGGGAGAAACGATAGAGCGATGTGTACGTAGAGAGGTTTACGAAGAAACCGGATTGAAGATCAAGAACATTTCTTACTTTGGCAGTCAGCCTTGGCCTTATCCGAGTGGCATAATGGTAGGTTTCTTTGCCGATTACGAAAGTGGAGAAATCAAATTTATTGATGGAGAACTGAGTCGTGGCTCGTTCTTTACCAAAGATAATCTGCCGGTTCTTCCGGATAAGTTAAGTATTGCTCGCAGAATGATTGATTGGTGGATAGCTGGAGAGCCAGAAGAGAAACCTGAATTTTAAGACTGATCAGAAATGGATTGACCGGCAATTTCATACCCTTTTATTAATAATCAGACAAAAGGCTATTGGGAAAAAATGAAAGAGAAAAGAGCTTTCTTTTGAATTGATTGATTCCTACAGAGGCTTTGATGATTCTTTGTATCTTTGTTTGATTAGTCATTTTAACGAGAATTTATGGAAACGAAAAAAATAGAACGGGAACTTCAGTTGACAGCAGATGGTAGTCATACGCTGTTTATACCTGAAATGAACGAACATTATCATTCTGTCAATGGAGCCATGCAGGAATCGAAGCATATTTTTATCAATGCGGGTCTCCATGCGGTGGAAAAGAAAGAAATCCATCTGTTGGAGATAGGTTTCGGTACCGGATTGAATGCTTTGCTTACCTGGAAGAATCTGGAAGAGGAATTGACCGATACGAGGGTAATTTATCATACGGTTGAGCTTTATCCATTATCAGAAGAAATTGTCTCATCTTTGAATTACGGTCGTCTGATCTGGCCGGAAAAAGAGGAGAATTTCAGGCTTCTTCATCAGGCTGCCTGGAACGAAGAGGTGGCATTGACTGATCGTTTTGTTCTGCATAAGATAGAGGGTGACAGTAATCACTGTGATTTGCCCGAAGGTATCGATCTGATCTATTTCGATGCTTTTGCTCCTGAAAAACAACCGGAAATGTGGAGTCAGGAAATTTTCAATAAAATATATGATCATGCTGCCGATAAAGCTGTGATAGTGACTTATTGTGCCAAGGGTGATGTGCGCAGAGGAATGCAGTCGGCTGGTTTTAATATGGAACGTTTGCCTGGACCTCCGGGAAAGAGACATATTTTGAGAGGACGTAAATAATCGTTTTGTCATTTTGACAAAACGTCAAAACAATGTGCTGAAAATATAATTCTATGGATAGTTATACGAGTGTGTATCTGTAGAAATGATTCTCGCAGAGTTGAGGTTTGATAAAAAGCTAAGAATTCCGATAATCTACTTTCATATAGATCTGACAAAAAGATTTCATGCTTGTCTTTTGGGAACGTATGTTCTGAAAAGCGTTTTTTATACATGAAAATGTTACTTGATTCTGAACTCGTTTTTAAGGGATTTGAGCGGATTTTTAATCAGTTTGAGTCTGTTTTGAGGGACTTCTATTCAAAAATCTGGAAGATTTTGAGTGCTTTCTCTTTTTTTATCGAAAAATCTCCATCCTTTTTGCAAAATCTATGGACGAATTTGTGGAAACCTTATATTATATTTGGAAAAAGGATACATTGTTTTTAGGAAAAGATGGTTCAGGAATGCTCGGAATATGTATATTTATCAGATTAAAATGAGATTCTTACAGAAATGACTGTCATGAAAAATATGGATATTCTGACATAATGTATATAGCTGTTGTGATTAAGTAACATAAATCAAATATAAGAACATGTTTAAACACGTATTTATTTGGATGTTGTGTCTTTCTGCCATCGGTTTAGTGAAAGGGCAATCTTCCGGAAAGACCAATTTTAAAGTGAATGAGACATCAGGACAGAAATATGGTGTTGAATTTACCATGAATGGAGAGACTATTCTGCAATCTCCATCCGAAGGGTTATGGTCGGTGGCAACCGATTGGCAGAACGATTGGATGAGTTCATGGGTACATGGTTCTCCAACCCGGGAAGAATCGGTGAATGGTTGGAAAATCCTGACTGGAAAGATGGAGATTCAAGGAGGAGAGATGTCAGTTCGAGATGCTTATCGTCTGGAGGAAAGTGGTATGGTTCATGGTGTACGCCGTTATGAGTGGAATGGAAAAGATACTTTGCGAAAAGCCTCATTATCGGTACGTTTCCAATGGAGAGACCAGGGGCTGAAGCCATTTATGCCAGGAATACTTTATTATGGAAATCCTGCTGGTGCTAAGGTTAACGATAAAATCATTCCGGTATACAAGAGTGAACCGGGTGAATTTGCCATTTTCGAGGATCATCGCTATCCGATGCCTTTCTGTATGTTGGAACAGGCCGGAACCTTGAAGGCGGCAGCTATGCATACAGTTCCAAGTTCCATTCGGGGTGCAAAATTAGCCGATCAATGGTGGTCGATGGGTGTTGAAACATATTCTGATCGTACGGAATTTGTGATGTATTCCGGGCCGATTGGTTATAATCGTCAGCATAGTGTAGCAAAAGCTCTTCAACAGAAACCAATGAAATATTCGGATACCTATATCAATATGGAGCCAGGACGAATTATAGAAAAAGAATTTTATATCCAGCTTTATCCGATCGAGCAGGAGGGTAGTGGTTTCGAAACACCTCTTTATACAGCTATTAATCAGTATAAGCCATTTGATGCTGATGCTTTTCCTACATTTTCTGAAATTGTTCAGTCCAAGTATAATTTTGCCAAGTCTCGCTGGATTGATGAAAATGGAGTTCAGGGATTTGGCATGTATGAAAAGAATTATCGTAAAGATATTGTAATGGGCTGGTGTGGTCAGGCTGAGGCCTTGGGTTGTGCATTACAGAATTTGTCATCAGAGTTGAAGGATGACAAGATTCCTCATTATGTACAACAGTCATTAGATTTTCTTTCTACTTATCCTGTCGATAAAGAAGGAAAATTCCCGGTCGGTTACTTTTTGGACAAGAAAGAATATCACGGAGGCGATCCGGTTTCATGTGGTCAGGCGATGTTCTGTATAGCCAAAGCAATCAATTCTGCTAGAAAAAGTGGAGAATATAATACCTCTCGATGGGAAAAATTTCTGAAAAAAGCTTGTGACGGACAATCTGCTCGAATTCTTCGTCCGGATTGGCGTCCTTATTCTACGGCAGAAGGATTTTATGTGGCTCCTTTGATACTTTCTTATCGATTATTTGGAAATGAAAACTACAAGAAAGCAGCTGTTAAAGCAGCTTCTACATTTGCCGACCGACATTTGACGATGCGTGAACCTTACTGGGGTGGAACATTGGATGCAACGTGTGAAGATAAAGAAGGAGCATGGGCTGCTTTTCAAGGATTTGCGGCTTTATATGAAGAATTAAAAGAGCCGGTTTATCTGAAATGGGCCAAACATGCCATGGGGGTATGTTTAAGTTATACCGTTGTGTGGGATATTCCTTTGCCTCCGGGTAGATTAGCCGATCATCACTTCCGTTCTACCGGATGGACGGTTGTATCTCCTCAGAACCAACACATAGATGTTTATGCCGTCATGTTTACTCCGGAAATCTATAAGATGGGGACCTGGCTGAAAAATGAATCTCTGCAGAAGTTGTCGAAAGTAATGTATCGAAGTTGTTTTCAGTTGACTAATCCTTATGGAAGTCAGGGAGAACAGTTGCAACAGACAAACTTCGCTCAGCAGGGGGATATGTCGAATGTCTATAAATTACGTGGAGGTTATTCCGAAGCATGGACTGTTTTCTGGATTACTGCCCATTTCCTGAATGCCGGAGCTCGATTTATGGAAATGAATGTTCGTCCTTAGTCTGTTATAGACTGGACTCTAAATAAAAAGGACTGATTAGTCGTTTCAGACACTAATCAGTCCTTTCGTTTTATTCGTAAAAGTTTATTATTTCAATAAAGCTTCGATTTTTTCTACGAATTTTTCTTTTGCTATTGCACCAACAATTTTGTCAACTATTTTACCATCTTTCAAGAAAAGGACAGTTGGGATGTTACGGATACCGAACTGACCAACGACATCGTCGTTGTTATCAACATCCATTTTACCAATAATTACTTTTCCTTCATATTCCTGAGATAATTCATCGATGATAGGAGAAACCATACGACATGGACCACACCATTCAGCCCAGAAATCTAAAACCATAGGTTTACCAGCATTAAGGTATTCTTCGAAATTGCTGTCTGTAATTTGTAAAGCCATAATTATGTAATTTTTATTTTAAAAATCTCGTTTTACTGATTGCAAAAATACTAAATTTTGTCAGTCGGCCCAATTTTACTTGTTAATTTTAAAGTCAATGCAGTCACTCTCTTTTAAATAATCAACTAATTCTCTGGTAACGTTTAATTTAGTATTCCTGGAGAACAGATTTAGTGATATATTATTGGTACCATCGACCACTTTAAAGTACAACAAACTCTTGCCCGGATTCTTTTTTATCAAGGTATATAGTTCATTGATCATGGCTTCATCCAAATCATGAATAGGAATTGTGATAGATATATTCTCGATAAGCTTATCTTTCTCGTCCGGTAAAAGTTTGATTGAAGCTATTCTGAAATCAAAAATCTTGTCGTTATATCTTCTTGGTTCCATTTTGCCGTTGATCAGGAGATACATGCCGACCTTTCCATATTTGCTATATTCCACGTAGTTCTCTCCGAAAAGAGCGATTTCTCCACTACCAGTAAAGTCTTCTACTTTCAATATACCAAAAGGATTTCCGGTCTTGGTTGTTCCTTCTCGGAATCCGCTTACGATACCGCCGGCAAGAACATCACGGCCAATCAGACTTTCTTTATCGTTGAATTCAACCATTCCGGTATTACATACATAATCCAGAATAATCTTGAATTCATCTAGTGGATGAGCTGACAGATAAATACCTACCAGTTCTTTTTCCTTGTTTAATCTTTCTAGATCACTCCATCTTTCAGCCTGAGGTATTTCTGGTTTGGAGATAGGAATGAAGTTCTCATCACCGAATAAAGAATTTGCCGCCGTTAATTTATCTGTTTGATATTTATTTCCATATCGAACCAATGTATCCAGGAAGAGCTCACCTTTTCCGTTATCAACAAAGAAAGATTCTCTTTGGATGTTGAATTCATCGAAAGCACCGGCTAAGGCAAGAGATTCGATGTTTTTCTTGTTACATGATGATAAGTTAACACGCTCAACAAAGTCGAAGATATCTTTAAACGGACCATTCTTCTTACGTTCTTCGATAATATTCAAAACGGCTGCTTCGCCAACTCCTTTGATGGCCCCCATACCGAAACGAATATTCTTTTGCTTGTCAACGCTGAACTTTAGAATAGATTCGTTCACATCCGGTCCAAGAACCTGTATGCCCATCGCTTTACATTCGTCCATGAACTTGGTGATATCCGTAATGTTCGATAAGCTTCGGCTCAATACGGCAGCCATATATTCAGAAGGGTAGTTCGCTTTAAGATAAGCAGTCTGATAAGCGACCCATGAATAGCAGGTAGCATGACTCTTATTGAAGGCATAAGAAGCGAATTTTTCCCAGTCTGCCCAGATTTTGTTTAATGTCTTTTCATCGTAGCCATTAGCCTGTCCGCCTGAAAGGAATTTGGTCTTTAGAGCATTCATCTTCTCAATCAGCTTCTTACCCATTGCTTTACGAAGAGCATCACTCTCACCACGGGTGAAGTTCGCCAACAAACGGGACAGAAGCATGACCTGCTCCTGATAGACCGTAATTCCATAGGTGTCTTTCAAATAACGTTCCATGACCGGGATATCGTATTTGATTTCTTCCTTTCCTTGTTTACGGGCAATGAACGATGGAATGTAGTCCATAGGTCCCGGACGATACAAGGCATTCATGGCAATCAAGTCTTCAAACTTGGAAGGTTGCAATTCTTTCAAGTATTTCTGCATACCGGCCGACTCGAACTGGAATGTTCCGGTAGTCTTTCCTTCGCAATATAACTTGTAAGTTGCCGGATCTTCCAGGCTGATATGGTCGATATCTAAATCATGACCTGTAGTCAGTTTGACATTTTCCAAGGCCTCCTTGATGATTGAAAGAGTTTTCAATCCCAGGAAGTCCATCTTGATTAATCCGGTCTCTTCAATTACCGAACCTTCATATTGGGTTACCAGCATTTCCTCGCCGGTATCTTTATCTTTAGCTGTACTGACTGGAACAACATCCGAAATGTCATAACGACCGATGATAACACCGCACGCATGAACACCTGTATTACGAACGTTTCCTTCCAGCATCTGAGCATATTTCAACGTATCGCGAACCAGAGGGTCGGATCCATTGGCTGCTTCTTTTAATTCCGGAACATATTCGATGGCATCCTTCAGTTTGAATTTCTTCATATCCGGAATTTTATCCGGAACGAGTTTGGCTAATCGATTGGCTTCGGCCAATGGCACTTTTTCAACACGTGCCACATCCTTAATGGCCGATTTCGTAGCCATTGTACCATAAGTAATAATGTGAGCCACACGTTCTGCTCCATATTTCTCTGTTACCCAGCGTAGAACTTCACCACGACCATCATCATCGAAGTCGGTATCAATATCGGGCAAGGAAATACGGTCCGGATTCAAGAAACGTTCGAACAGCAAATCGTATTTGATCGGGTCAATCTTGGTAATCCCCAAACAATAGGCAACGGCAGATCCCGCTGCAGATCCACGGCCTGGACCAACAGAAACGTTTAGTTCTTCACGTGCTGCACGGATGAAATCCTGTACAATCAGGAAGTAACCAGGGAAACCCATTGTCTTCATGATATGAAGCTCGAAATTCAGACGTTCCTTTACTTCATCAGAAAGAGGATCTCCGTATCGGGGAGTCGCCCCTTCGTAGGTGATCTTTGCCAGATAATCGGCTTCCAGTTTGATACGGTAAAGTTTGTCGTATCCGCCTAATTTTTTGATTTTGGCTTCAGCAGCTTCCTGACTTAATACGACATTTCCGTTTTCATCACGTGTGAATTCGTCGAACAGATCTTTTTCAGTGAATTTCTTTCTGTATTCTTCTTCTGTTCCGAAGTCTTCCGGAATTGTATAAGTCGGCATGATAGGGCCGCTATCAATACTATAATATTCTACTTTTTCTGCAATCTCGAGTGTGTTACTTAATACTTCAGGAATATCATGGAAGATCTGATTCATTTCCAGAGTCGTTTTCATCCATTCCTGTTTGGTATAATGCATACGATTCGGATCATTCAAATCCTTTCCGGTACTCAGACAGATTAATCGGTCGTGTGCATCGGCATCCTCTTCATTGACGAAGTGTACGTCATTTGTTGCAATCAGCTTGATATTATGTTTGTGAGCAAACTCGATCAGAACTTTATTTACTTCAGTCTGATATTTGAAAACTTTCTGGTCAGCATCCGGACGATGAGTTTCATGGCGTTGCATTTCCAGATAATAATCTTCTCCGAAAATATTCTTGAACCATAAAACGGCTTCTTCGGCTCCTTTCAGATCACCATGCATGATCTTTTGTGGAATTTCTCCACCGATACAAGCAGAACAGACAATCAATCCTTCATGATGTTCTTCCAGTAATTCCTTATCTATACGTGGACGAGCATAGAAACCTTCTGTCCATGATTTGGAAACAATTTTGATCAGGTTCTTATAGCCCTGCATGTTCTTGGCAAGAACAATCAGGTGCCAGCCGCTACGATCTTCTTTGGATTCCTTTTTCAGACGGTGATTACGAGCACAATAACATTCGCACCCAAAGATAGGCTTGAATAACTGTGATTGAGCTTCTTCTATTAGTTTTGGAATTTCATTCTTTCTTGCAGATTCTTCATCAGTAAGAGCATCCTCTTTCGTTTCAAGTTGCTTCAGTTCCTTCTTTAAGTCTTTAATGACTCCATTAGGTTTACTGTTTTTCTTGCTGACTTTGTTGAAAAACTCTTTGATACCAAACATGTTACCATGGTCGGTAATGGCAAGAGCACGCATTCCGTCGCCGTAAGCTTTGTCAATTAATGCACTGATTGAAGCTTGCCCGTCGAGTAATGAATATTGTGTATGTACGTGTAGATGAATGAATGGTTCCATATGTCGGGATTGATTTAGTGTGAGCAAAATTACGCTTTATTGTTAAGCAAAACAAAGAGAATAATATAAATAATATAAATAAGGTTATGAATATTATTTTTAATAAGTCCTTTACATTTAAATAAAAAAGAACGGTAATTTTTCAGATTACCGTTCTTCCATTTGTTCTTTTATTGTGCCTTTTTCGTGAGTTCGTCAATTCTAAGTGTAATGACTTTACCGCTTTGTTTTCCATTTCTGTAAGTCACTACTCTTAACCAGGTAGCATTCATCGGTATGCTAAGCGGTTCGCTGTATTTCGGAGTGAAAGGATCTGGATCCGTATTGTCGAATGTATAGTAAATATCTGAATCTTCCAGTTCACAACCAATCTTGATCTTAACTTCTTCATTTTCTTTGTACGGAGTGATGATAGCATTGTACATACTTCTGGCATAATTGATCTGTGCTTCGTCGGCTCTTTCAAAATGCTTTTCAACACGAGGCCAGAATTTATTCCAGTCTGCTTTCTTCGGACCCGTCCATAAAACTTCAGCCAAAGCCCAGCCTCTTGGCCATGCCATGTATTCTGCCTGACGGAAAGTAGGAACTGATTCTGTCCACAAATTACCTTGTCCACCCAGAACCATTTCTGCGGGAACACCATCAGGAGTAGGATTGAATTTATAAGAATCACTTAAACGACACATAGAATAAGTGTCTGGTTCAACAGAAGGTTCGCCTTGCCATAAGTCCAAATAACAATGCTGGGTAGGAGTCATGATGACATGGTGGTTTGCTTTGGCAGCCTTGATGCCACCTTCCATTCCTCGCCAGCTCATGACTGTAGCGTCTGGAGCCAATCCTCCTTCTGAAATCTCGTCCCAGCCAATCAGCTTTTTACCTTTTGACTGAAGCATCTTTTCAAGGCGATGAATGAAATAACTTTGTAATTCATGTTCATCTTTTAGATTTTCTGCTTTCATTCGTTTCTGACAAAGCGGACATTTATGCCAGAATCCTTTGAAACATTCGTCTCCACCAATATGAATATATTCATCTGGGAAAAGAGAAGCCACTTCAGTGAATACTTTGTCTAGAAATTCAAAGGTCTCTTCTTTTCCGGCACAAAGTGTATTTTCGTCTTCTCCATAGAATTTGTTTCCAACGTTGACTGTCTTTGGTGCATTAAAACAAGCCAATTCCGGGTAAGCGACCAATGTAGACAAACTATGTCCCGGAACATCTATTTCTGGAATTACTCGAACATATCGCTTCTTGGCATAAGCGATCACTTCTTTAATATCTTCATGAGTATAGAATCCTCCGTATGTCGCCTTTTCTCCCGGAAGCTGACGCTCTCTATGCCACCATTGACCAACACGTTTGGCACGCCAGGCTCCGACTTTTGCCAATTGCGGATAAGATTTGATTTCAATTCTCCAGCCCTGGTCGTCTGTTAAGTGCCAGTGGAAAACGTTCATCTTGTATTCGGCTAATTCGTCAATGTAACGCATTACTTCTTCTTTGGTGAACCAATGACGACTGACATCTAGCATTAAACCTCTCCAAGGATATTGAGGTTTGTCGGTGATTTCTCCACACTGAATAGTCCATTCAATGTCCTTTTGAATTTCTTTATTCTTAACTTCTTTAGGAAGCATTTGTAATAATGTCTGCATGCCATAGAATAAACCGGCAGGCTTGTTCGCTTGTAATTCAATCTTCCCTTTGTTTACATTCAGATGATATCCTTCATTACCCAAGGAGGAGTCATCAACAAGAGATAATTGGATTTTACCATTGTCTTTAATCTCTAGAGAATAACCTAAGGCCGGACTAGCTTTCTGATTGAAAAGTTCTGCAATAGAAACCAGTTCCTGGTTTGATTTGTCTAATCCAATGGTTGTCTGAGGCGACAATTTGAAATAGTTATCAGTTAGAGATATTTCCTGTGGAATAGGAATTAATGCCGCTTCTTCAGGCTTTTGTTTAATATCGCTGGTACATTGTGTAAAAACAAAGGCAAAAGCAGCCAGGGAAATTGTTAATAGAGTGTTTCTCATTATATTAATTTGTTATATCAATAATTTACAACAAAGATAGTTATTAATAATGAGATAGAGTTTATTGGTGGAAAAAAATAGAATGTAAGGTTTTGGTCTTTATATCTCTTTATAATGTACACATTCTAATTACTTTCTAAAGAAGTATCCTAGAGAAAACGATACATTGTTTTGGAATAAATTAGATTCTCCTTCATGTTTGACAGATCTGCGATCTAATGTACCTGTAAGACTGTTTATCGCAAAGAAGAATTTGTTGTATTCTACACTTATTCCTAGATTCACTCCAAGATCGAATGTCCTCAGATCGTTTTTTTCATTGCTTCCAAAATTGATATTTGTCGATTGAGAGTCAGGATTAGTTCTCATTTTCCCAAATAAAGAAAAATCCAATGAAGGTCCGGCAAATATAGAAAAGCGAACATCTGAAAGATGAAACGTATATGCAATATTTAGTGGAGTCTGTATTGAATAGTAGGAATAACTATTATGATTTTCTCTGGTGATAGGATTATTATTATGTGAATAATATGAACCTCCTTGATTAACAAAAGCTACTTCTGGCCTGAAAGACAATCCTTTATAAATATGAACATCCATAATTCCAGCAATATTAAATCCGAAACGGCCACCAGAAATATAATCGCCGTGAACACGTTGTGTCAAGGATGAATATGCGCCACCAGCTTTTACTCCAAAATCTATTTGAGAGAATGCAGGTACAATGGATAAAATCCAGAATGTAAATATATAATAGAATAATTTCATGGAAAATTCTTTTTTGTTGTTGCAGACAAAGATAATCAAACAAAATGATACTTTTCTTGTATTGACAGAGTTTTATGTTTCGTTAAACAAAAAAGCGCATTTAAAACAATAGTTCCCTATGTCTTTTGTAAGGCATAGGGAATAATAATATGAATTTATATAGAAATTTATCTATTAGAAATATAATTCACCAAAGAATTTCGGACAATGGAAATCCGGATTTGGCAGGTCGATAGGATTCCAACTTACAAAATGGGGATATTCAGTATCGTCAGCACAATTATAGAAGTTTGCCAAGATTTTTTCTGGCAGATTCAAGGGATCTAGTCCCATTACAGATAAAGGGATTGCAACTAAAAGCTCCCAGTCATAAATACCTTTCTTCTCATTGAATGTTTTGTTCTCTAATGAAGAATAACGGATAATGGATTTGTATTCTTCATCTGTCAAAGAAGTCTTTTCTTCACGAGACAGACGTCTGGCGGCATCACATGTCCCAATACAATTGAATTCAAAATTCATATAAGATTTCTCACCTTCTTTTTGCATAAAGAATTCAACGCAGCTGTCTTCATGAACCGCTGAATCATCTTTGTCATATACGGCTTTTAAAGAATGTCCTTTTACAAAATATCTGATATATAAATATTTATTAGACCGGGCAATATCAAAAGCAACAATAGGCTTATAGCTGTATTCTTCCCAGTTTACAACATTTATATAATCACGGCATGCCTTATTTTCCATGATAAAACCGATGGATGCAAATTCTATTGAATCTAATCCTGAAAGATATGGTACTTTTAGTCTTTTCATTTTATTTAATTTAAAAGATTACTAATCTATAGATATTTGGTATAAATAACAGATAATATCCCTAATATTGAAAGGATAATGATAATACTTCCCACTATACGATTCATTAGCCATATACCTCTTACGTTAAACCATTTTCTGAGTTTTGATACGATATATGTAATAAACAGCCACCAGCAAATAGCTCCTATACCAATACATCCTATTCCTCCAAATATCATCCAAATGGGATTTTCTGGTGAAATGAAACTGAATCGAGCAAATAATCCTATATATAATAAAACAATCAGAACATTACTGAATGTCAATAGAAAGGCTGTTATGAAGTCTTGTGTGTACGATAGTTTTCGTTCTTTTTGTTTCTTCAGATTTTTTGTCGGATTACTGTGATAGATATAATAACCAAAAATACCCAGGACAATACTTCCTGCAAATTGTAATGGTGTTTGATTGGTTTCAACAAAATTGATGACAACTCCCATACCTAGTCCTGTGAGCAGTGCATAAATCATGTCTGAAATCATGGCACCTAGCCCTGTAACAAAACCATGCCATCTACCTTTGCTTAATGTACGCTGAATACATAACATACCAATTGGCCCCATCGGAGCGGAAACCAAAATACCAATCAAAAAACCTTTAAGACCTATTGTAAACATCCGCTATAATCTGATTTGTAAACATTGGATGTGCAAAGATAGATGGTTTAACTGAATTATCAGATATAAAAAATATTATTTAGTCTCTTTCGGAAAGTTCGGACTGTATAACAGATTCTTTCTTGTTTGCAGAACTCCGTCTTTTACATATCCGTCTCCTCTTTCTTTCAGATGTTCAGCCATAGCTAGTCGCATTTCTTTTAATGTTGATGTATATGGCTTGTCAGCAACACAGTTATGTAACTCTCTAGGATCTTTTTTCAGGTCGAACAATTGTTCACTTCCGTTATGCAGATTCCATACATATTTCATTTTTCCATCAGTAAGAGCACACCAGTAATTATCCGGGGAATAACAGGTCGCATGTTCACTGTCGATATATTTACGCCATTTAGGATTCTTTTCCTGGACTAATGGAATTAGCGATTTGCCGTCCATGTCTTCAGGAACAGTACCTCCTGCTATATCAATAAATGTAGGAAGGAAATCTCGAAGTTCAACCGGATAATCCAGTTTTGAACCATTCGGCATGTTTCGCTTCATACCTTTAGGCCATTTGACAATGAAAGGAATATGAATTGAACCTTCATATGGATAAGTTTTTCTCCAATGATAATGATCGCCCATCATATCACCATGGTCAGCAGTGAAACAAATGATGGTGTTGTCGTACATATCCTTCTCTTTCAGGCATTGAATAATCTGGCCGATTTGATCGTCGATGAATGTTATATTAGCATAATAATGACGTAAGGAATTCTGAGCATATTCATCTCCGAAATTACCGAAAGCCGCATCCGATCTCATCTCTTCAGGTTTCTTTAATTCTGCATATTGGTTACACCAGTCTCCTTTGGCAGGTACAGGCATCTGTTTCCCTTTATACATATCCAGATAACGCTGAGGAGGATCATAAGGACTGTGTGGACGGGCAAATGATACTTTTAAGAATAATGGCTGTTTATTATCATAATTGCGAATCAATTCACAAGCGGTTTGTCCGGTCCATACTGTTGGATGTAGACGCTCTTCCAATTTGTAAGTCGCAGCACCATGGTCATTCCACCCAATACCTGTTTCGTCAGGATTCAATCCTGGAGCATGTAACTGGAACCACTTACGGTAATCACTTATAAAATTCGGTGATTCTACTCTGCCACTTTCGTCGAGTAATGTCTGGTGGAAACCATGTAATACATTTTGAGGGTGCCAGTGCATTTTCCCTATTCCGAAAGTATAATATCCCAGATCTCGAAGCATTTGAGGCATTTCGTACTTGTATTTAGGTGCAACCTGTCCATAACCAAGCATTCCGTGATGCCAAGGAGAAAGTCCTGTCAGTAATCCGGCGCGTGCAGGCGTACTGCTGGGAGCACTTGTGTAACCGCATATAAACAGCGTGCCTTCAGACGCAAGTTTATCCAGATGAGGTGTTATAACAGTTTCGTTCCCCATACAGCCTAAGGCATCTCCTCGATGTTGGTCAGTCATGATAAAAATGATATGTGGCTTATTCACAGGAGCAGGATTCGGCTTGAAGGAAGGAATTTCTTGATTCTCGTTGGAGGAAGCATTTTGTTCTGCAGCTTCTGTCGAGGTTACTCCTGTAAATCCAAGGCCCAATCCAATAGATGATTTTATAAAAGATCTGCGTTTCATATTTTTAGATTGTCATTTGTTTGCTAAAGTACTTTATTTCCTTTTGTATTACAAGTGAAAAACGAAGTATCAGACGAAAAATATGACATAACTTTTTAATATCTCTGTTCTTTTCAGGAAAAACCGTATCTTTGTAGACTATAAATCAGAAAATACATATTGCAGATATTTTTATAAAAATTGATCATATATGATTCTATTCTTTCAATCTCCAACTAAGACGGTGCTTGCAGTAGAAGTAGAGCATGCGTTTTCACCAGAAGATACTCAAAAACTGGTGTGGCTGTTTAGCGGGGCTTCACCTGTAGAAACAGAAACCATGAATGGCTGGTTTGTTGGTCCACGTCGTGAAATGATCACTCCGTGGAGTACGAATGCTGTTGAGATTACTCAGAATATGGGCTTGACAGGTATTAGCCGTATTGAAGAGTACTTCCCTGTAGAATCGGGCGAAGCTGATCATGACCCGATGCTTCAACGTATTTACAATGGATTAAATCAGGAAATATTTACTATCAGTAAACAACCGGATCCAATTGTTTATATTGATGATTTGGAAGCTTATAACCTGCAGGAAGGTTTGGCTCTAAGCCAGGAAGAGATCTCTTATTTAAAAGAAGTAAGTGAAAAATTACAGAGAAAGCTTACTGACAGCGAGGTGTTCGGTTTCTCACAGGTAAACTCAGAACATTGTCGTCATAAAATTTTTGGTGGAACATTTATTATTGATGGAGAAGAAAAAGAAAGTTCTCTATTCAATTTGATTAAAAAAACATCTGCTGAAAATCCAAATAAGCTTGTTTCTGCTTATAAAGATAATGTGGCATTTAATGAAGGTCCGGTTGTTGAGCAATTCGCTCCACTTAGCGGTGACAAACCTGATTATTTTGCAATAAAAGATATCAAGACAGTTATTTCATTAAAGGCTGAAACTCATAATTTCCCTACTACAGTAGAACCTTTCAACGGTGCGGCTACTGGTACAGGTGGTGAAATCCGTGACCGTCTGGGCGGTGGTAAGGCTTCTTTACCTATTGCAGGAACTGCTGTTTATATGACAGCTTATCCTCGTACAGAAGGTGCTCGTGAATGGGAAAAAGTATTAGATCCACGTCCTTGGTTATATCAGACTCCGGAACAGATCTTGATCAAGGCCTCAAATGGTGCATCCGATTTCGGTAACAAATTTGGTCAGCCGCTTATCTGTGGTTCTGTTCTGACATTCGAACATGCTGAAAACCAAAAGAAATATGCTTACGATAAGGTAATCATGTTGGCTGGTGGTGTAGGATTCGCTAATATGCGCGATGGTTTGAAGGGTGATCCTAAACCAGGTGAAAAAGTTGTCGTTATCGGTGGTGATAACTATCGCATCGGTATGGGCGGTGGAGCTGTTTCTTCTGTTAATACTGGTCAGTATACAAGTGGTATTGAATTGAATGCTATACAGCGTGCCAATCCTGAAATGCAAAAGCGTGCTGCTAACGTTATTCGTACAATTGCTGAATCTGAAGATAATCCAATCGTATCAATCCACGACCATGGAGCTGGTGGTCACTTGAACTGCTTGTCTGAATTGGTTGAGGCTACAGGTGGTCATATTGATATGGCTAATTTGCCGGTAGGTGATCCTACTTTGTCTGCCAAAGAAATCATCGGAAACGAAAGCCAGGAACGTATGGGCTTGTTGATGGAAGAAAAAGATGTAGAGAAAGTAAGACGTATTGCTGAACGTGAACGTGCTCCAATGTATGTTGTTGGTGAAACAACTAATGATATGAAGTTCGTTTTCGAACAGAAAGATGGTGAAAAACCAATCGATATCAAATTGGAATATATGTTTGGTAAACCACCACGTACTATCATGCGTGATCATACGGTTGTTGAATCTCATGAACCAGTTGTATATAAAGAATCTGAATTACATCATTATTTGGAAAATGTGCTTCAGCTGGAAGCTGTTGCTTGTAAGGATTGGTTGACTAATAAAGTAGACCGTTCTGTAACAGGTAAGATTGCCCGTCAGCAGTGTCAGGGTGAATTGCAGTTGCCTTTGAGTGACCTTGGTGCAGTTGCTTTGGATTATCGTGGAAAAGCAGGTATTGCTACTTCTATTGGTCATGCACCTCAGGTTGCATTGGTTGATCCGGCTGCAGGTTCTGTAATGGCTATCGCTGAAGCTTTAACAAATATTGTATTTGCTCCTTTGACTGATAAGTTGTCTGGCGTTTCATTGAGTGCAAACTGGATGTGGCCTTGCCGTAACGAAGGAGAAGATGCCCGTTTGTATAAAGCTGTTCAGGCTGCTTCTGATTTTGCTTGTGCTTTGGGTATTAACATCCCTACAGGTAAAGACTCTTTGTCAATGACTCAGAAATATGGTGATGACAAAGTAATCGCTCCGGGTACTGTTATTATCTCTGCAGGTGCTGAAGTAAGTGATGTGAAGAAGATCGTTTCTCCTGTATTGGCTCACGAAAGAAATTCACACATTTATTATATAGACTTCTCATTCGATACAATGAAGTTAGGCGGATCTGCTTTCGCTCAGGTATTGAACAAGGTCGGTAATGAAGTTCCTACTGTTAAGGATTCAGAATATTTCGCTGATGCATTCAATGCTGTTCAGGATGCTATCGACAAAGATTTGATTTTAGCAGGTCACGATATTTCTGCCGGTGGTATGATTACTACTTTATTGGAAATGTGTTTTGCTAACGTTGAAGGCGGTTTGGAAGTAAACTTGGATAAGATCAATGAATCAGATATCGTTAAGATTCTGTTCTCTGAAAATCCTGGTATCTTGGTTCAGGTTAAGGATAAGAAAGCATTCGAAACATTAATGACTGAAGCTGGTGTCGGATTTGCTGAAATCGCTAAACCAACAGACGAACGTCATATCTTGGTTTCAAAAGATGGTATTCAGTATCATTTCGGAATCGATTATATGCGTGATGTTTGGTATGAATCTTCTTATAAATTGGATATCAAACAGAGCGGTAATGTTTGTGCTGGCAACCGTTTCGAAAATTATAAGATGCAGCCATTGGAATTCAAGTATAACAAGAACTTCACTGGTACATTAGCTTCTTACGGCTTGTCTGCTGATCGTCGTCAGCCTTCAGGTATCAAAGCTGCTATCTTGCGCGATAAAGGTACTAACGGTGAACGTGAAATGGCTTATTCAATGTATTTGGCAGGATTCGATGTGAAGGATGTTCATCTGACTGACTTGGCTTCTGGTCGTGAAACATTGGATGATGTTAACTTGATTGTATTCTGTGGTGGATTCTCAAACTCAGACGTTCTTGGTTCTGCCAAGGGTTGGGCTGCAGGTATCTTGTATAACGAAAAAGCTAAGAACGCTATTGATCGATTCTATGCTCGTAAAGATACATTAAGTTTGGGTATCTGTAACGGATGTCAGTTGATGGCTGAATTGGAATTGCTTTATCCGGAACATGAAAAGAAACATAAGATGGTTCATAACGATTCTCATAAGTTTGAATCAAACTTCATTACTTTGGATATTCCAAAGAATCATTCTGTTATGTTCGGTTCATTAAGTGGTAGCAAACTTGGTATCTGGGTAGCTCACGGAGAAGGTAAATTTGACTTCCCTTACGAAGAAAAAGAATATCATGTAATTGCTAAATATAATTACGATGGTTATCCTGCAAATCCGAACGGTTCACCTTGGGCTGTTGCCGGTGTTTGCTCACAGGATGGTCGTCATTTGGCTATGATGCCTCACTTGGAACGTGCAATGTTCCCATGGCAATGTGCTTATTATCCAGCAGATCGCAAGAACGATGAGGTTACTCCTTGGATCGAAGCATTCGTCAATGCTCGTAAATGGATTGAAGAAAATAAGTAAGCAATTGATTTATTAAATATGAAAAAGGCCGGTGATTTATTTCATCGGCCTTTTTGTCTCTTTTAAGTTTCATGTTCAGCTAAATCGATAGGAGCAGAATAGGAAACAAACGGACTGTCTGATTATAATTGAATTCAAGTTGATGTATATACTTCTTTATTTGTTTAAATCTTCAAAAATGATATAGGAATATTTTGTAATTCAAATAAAATGAGTACCTTTGCAAGCCGATTATTATCAAATTGTACTAAAAGTTTAGTTCTTAGGACTTTGCTGAGTCATGTGTCCGATCAGGCAAAGCGATAAGATTAGTTTTTTTGATTTTATTAATTTATTAAATTTTTTTAAGCAGTGGATACTTTAAGTTTTAAGACCATTTCTGCAAACAAAGCAACTGTAAACAAAGAGTGGGTCATCGTTGACGCTGAAGGCCAGTCATTAGGTCGTCTTTGTGCAAAAGTAGCAAAACTTTTGCGTGGAAAGTACAAACCTAACTTTACTCCTCACGTTGATTGTGGTGATAATGTAATCATTATCAATGCAGAAAAAGTCGTTCTAACAGGTAAAAAATGGAACGATCGTATTTATTTGAGATACACCGGTTATCCTGGTGGACAGATTGAATTTACTCCGGCTGACCTTTTAGCTAAGGGCCCGAGTCATCTGTATAAGAAAGTAGTAAAGGGCATGTTGCCAAAGAATCGTCTTGGTGCTAAGTTGTTGGATAACTTATATGTTTATGCAGGAACAGAACACAAACACGAAGCTCAGCAGCCAAAGTCAATTGATATTAACTCTTATAAATAATAACGATGGAAGTAGTAAATGCAATAGGAAGACGTAAAGCTGCAGTAGCACGTGTATACGTTTGCGAAGGAACAGGTAAGATTACAATCAACAACCGCGATCTAGCAAATTACTTTCCTTCTTCAATTCTTCAGTTTGTTGTAAAACAACCATTAAACAAATTGAATGTAGCTGAACAATATGATGTTAAAATCAACTTAGTAGGTGGTGGTTTTAAAGGACAGGCAGAAGCAGCTCGTTTGGGTTTAGCTCGTGCTTTAGTTAAAATCAATCCTGAAGACAAAGTTGCTCTTCGTTCTGAAGGCTTTATCACTCGTGACCCTCGTTCTGTTGAACGTAAGAAACCAGGTCAGCCTAAGGCTCGTAGAAGATTCCAGTTCAGTAAACGTTAATTTTGGGTTTGTAAGTTTATTTGTTGAAAAGTTTATTTTTATAATACTTGGAAACTCAATAACTCAAGAACTGAAAAAAAGCGTTTAGTATCTAAACCAACAGGACTCTTTTTGTATGTTGAAATATGGGGAGACTACCTGAAGGTTGAGTAAACAAAAGAAAGTAAACGATTTAAGAAAGAAAACAATGTCAAGAGTAAATTTTGATCAGTTATTAGAAGCTGGTGTTCACTTTGGACACTTAAAAAGAAAGTGGAACCCTGCTATGGCTCCTTACATCTTCATGGAGCGCAATGGTATTCATATCATTGATTTATATAAAACAGTTGCTAAAGTTGATGAAGCAGCAGAAGTATTGAAAAATCTTGCTAAACAAGGTAAAAAAGTACTTTTCGTTGCAACAAAAAAACAAGCTAAACAAGTTGTCGCTGATAAGGCTGCTTCTGTAGGTATGCCTTACGTTATCGAACGTTGGCCAGGTGGTATGTTGACTAACTTCCCAACTATTCGTAAAGCTATCAAAAAGATGGCTACTATCGATAAGATGACAAAAGATGGTACATTTGATAATCTTTCTAAGAGAGAAAAATTACAGATCACTCGCCAGCGTGCAAAATTGGAAAAGACTTTAGGTTCTATCGCAGACCTAACTCGTCTTCCTTCAGCTTTGTTTGTTGTTGACGTGATGAAAGAACATATTGCAGTTCGTGAAGCTAACCGTTTAGGTATTCCTGTATTCGGTATGGTTGATACAAACTCAAATCCAGCAAACATCGACTATGTTATCCCAGCTAATGATGACGCTACTAAATCAGTAGATGTAATCCTTTCTGCTGTTTGCGAAGCAATGAACGAAGGTTTGCAGGAACGTAAGGCTGAGAAAGTTGATACTGAAGCTGCTGGCGAAGGCGAAGCTCCTAAAAGAGAACGCAAAGCTAAGGCTGCAAAGAAAGCTAAAAAAGACGAAGAAGTAGCTGCTCCAGCTGAAGAAGCTAACGAAGCAGAATAATTCTGAATCAACCTTTTAATCGTGTAAACGATTAAATCTTACATACTCAATGGGCAATTGGCTTTTGGCAGTAATTGTCAATCGTCGGTTGCCCATTGTCAATTTTTAGAATATAAATAATTTACATAAATAAAATAAGAAATTATGGCTGTAACAATGGCTGATATCACCAAGCTTCGTAAAATGAGTGGAGCTGGTATGATGGACTGTAAAAAGGCTTTGACTGAAACAGACGGTGACATCGAAAAAGCAATGGATATTATCCGTAAAAAAGGACAGGCTATTGCTGCAAAACGTTCTGATCGTGATGCTTCAGAAGGTTGTGTTTTAGCAAAGAAAGATGGTGAATTCGCAGCAGTTATCGCTTTGAAGTGTGAAACTGACTTCGTTGCTAAAAATGCTGACTTCGTTGCTTTGACTCAGGAAATTCTTGATGCTGCTGTAGCAAATAGATGTAAAACTTTGGATGAAGTTAAGGCTCTTCCATTAGGTAAAGGTACAGTTCAGGATGCTGTTACTGATCGTAGCGGTATCACTGGCGAAAAAATGGAATTGGATGGTTATAGTGTAGTTGAAGGTGCTTACACTACAACTTACAATCATATGGGTAAGAATCAGCTTTGTACTATCGCTGCATTCAACAAAGAATCTGAAGAAGCTGCTCATAACATCGCAATGCAGATTGCTGCTATGAACCCTATGGCTATTGATGAAGCTGGTGTTCCAGAATCAGTTAAGGAAGCTGAAATCAAAGTCGCTATCGAAAAAACTAAAGTTGAACAGATTCAGAAAGCTGTTGAAAGTGCTTTGAAGAAAGCTGGTTTCAATCTTTACACTGCAGAAAGCGAAGAACACTTGAATGAAGGTATCATGAAGGGTGTAATTACTGAAGCTCAGGCTCAGGAAATTCGTGATTTGAAGGCTAAGGTTGCTGCTGAAAAAGAAGCTAACATGCCACAGCAGATGATTGAAAATATCGCAAAAGGTCGTCTTGGTAAATTCTTGAAAGAAGTTTGTCTTTTGAATCAGGAAGATATCATGGATGGTAAGAAAACAGTTAAAGAAACAATGAAAGAAGCTGATCCAGAATTGCAGATCCTTTCTTTCAAACGTTTAACTTTACGTGCTGAATAATTCTATTTGTTCATAATGAATATTGTGAAAAGGGTAACTATTTATAGTTGCCCTTTTCTTTTTATATACAGCTTTTAACCCCTCTGATTACATTAGAAGTGAAGCCCGATAATTCCATTTCATTCAATTCTTTGATTCTTATCTCTCCATGAGTTGTAACTCCTGAGTCTGTTTAGGATAGAATCCTAATACGTCATCTCCGTCAATTGCTGTACAGATATATCTTAAAGCGAACACAATCTCACTTGATGCAATACAGTTCCTGTATCCATTAATCATTCTTCTATCAGCATTATATTTCATAGTTCATATAAATATATTCAAGATTGGATCTATCTGCTCTTTAGATGTATTAAATACCGAAACAAAAGTCATACCCTTTTGCATAGCATCGCCCATATTGCCAGAGTCGGTTATTTGTGCTTTCAAATGTTTATTATTTATAGATGAATTACCAGTAGTATAAAAATAAAAAGGAGAATAGTTCTATTAGAGCTATTCTCCTTGATATTAAATAATATGTTGTATTATTTTAATTTTGCCAAAGCGTCTTTAATTCTTTTCATTGCTTCAACGATATTTTCGTCAGATGTTGCATAGCTCATACGGATACATTCAGGAGAACCAAAAGCTCCACCACCAACACAAGCTACGTGACCTTCTTCCAACAGATAAAGAGCCAAGTCGTTTGAGTCATTAATTACTCGATCTCCAAATGATTTTCCATAGAACGAACTACATTTAGGGAATAGGTAAAATGCTCCTTGAGGTTTGTTTACTTCAAATCCTGGAATTTCTTGTGCAAGTTTAACGATCAGATCACGACGACGTTCAAATGCCTGACGCATTTCTTCAACAGGAGCCTGTGTTCCAGTATAAGCAGCTTCTGCAGCTTTTTGTGAAACGGAGCATGGTCCTGAGGTATATTGGCCTTGAAGTTTGTTGACTGCTTTAACAATCCATTCAGGTCCGGCAATAAAACCAATACGCCAGCCAGTCATTGCATAGGCCTTTGAAACACCATTAACAATAACAACACGATCACGAATTTCATCGAACTGAGCGATGCTTTCATGCTTGCCAACATAATTGATATGTTCATAAATTTCGTCTGCAACAACATATACTTCCGGATGTTTTGCTAAAACAGCAGCCAGACCTGCTAATTCCTCCTTGCTATATACAGATCCTGTCGGATTTGATGGTGAACAAAGGATTAATAATTTAGTTTTAGGTGTGATTGCAGCCTCAAGTTGAGCTGGAGTGATTTTAAAATCCTGTTCAATACCGGCAGGAACAATAACCGGAGTTCCATCTGCAAGTTTAACCATTTCCGGATAGCTAACCCAATAAGGTGCAGGAATGATTACTTCATCACCAGCATTAACCAAAGTCATTACGGTATTGCAGACTGATTGTTTGGCACCATTTGCACAAGAAATCTGTGCAGCAGTGAAATCTAAACCATTTTCATTTTTTAACTTCGCTACAATTGCGTTACGCAATGCAGGATAACCAGCAACAGGAGAATATCTAGAGAAATTGTCATCGATAGCTTTTTTTGCTGCTTCTTTGATATGATCTGGAGTGTTGAAGTCCGGTTCTCCTACGCTCATATTGATGATATCAATACCTTGAGCTTTTAGTTCATTACTTTTTTGTGACATTGCCAACGTTTGTGACGGAGACAATCTGTTTAGTCTTTCTGATAACTGTGCCATTGTAATGTTATAATAATTAAGTGTTGTTATTTTAGATTATGTAAAGTATGTCCCATTCTTTCTTTCTTTGTTTTCAAATAGAACATGTTATATTCATTTGGAGTTATTTCGATAGGAACATTCTCTACAACTGAAAGACCATAAGCTTCCAAACCAACACGTTTTATAGGGTTGTTAGTTATCAGGCGCATTTTAGTGATTCCTAAATGTTGAAGGATTTGTGCCCCTACGCCATAATCACGTTCGTCTGCTTTATGACCTAAAATAATATTGGCATCTATAGTGTCCATACCATCTTCCTGAAGCTTGTAAGCTCTCATTTTTTCCATTAGTCCGATGCCTCTTCCTTCCTGATTCAGATAAACAACTGCACCTCTTCCTTCTTTTTCAATCATACGAAGTGCTTTATGAAGCTGTTCTCCACAATCACAGCGCATTGAACCGAAAATGTCGCCTGTTGCACATGATGAATGAACACGAACCAATACAGGATCTTGTCCTTTCAAATCACCTTTGATAATGGCAATGTGTTCTAAGCCGTTACTCTTCTGGCGGAAAGGAATTAGTCGGAAGTGACCGTATTCTGTTGGTAAATCAACTTCTTCACCTTGTTCTACAATAGATTCTTCTTTCAGTCGGTATGCAATCAGATCGGCGATAGAAATTAATTTCAAATCATGTTCGTCTGCAAATTTTCTCAATTCCGGCAGGCGAGCCATCGTTCCATCAGAACTCATGATTTCCATTAAGGCAGCAACCGGATATAAGCCGGCTATTTTACATAAGTCGATACTGGCTTCAGTATGACCTGCACGACGAAGTACCCCTTTATCTTGTGCATATAGAGGATTGATATGACCTGGACGACCAAATGTCTCTGGAGTTGATTTCGGATCAGCCAATGCTAAGATTGTGGCTGCGCGGTCTGCTGCTGAAACACCTGTTGTACAACCTTCCAGTTTATCAACTGTAACAGTAAAAGGGGTTCCAAGCATAGATGTGTTACTTTGTACTTGGTGTGGAAGATCTAATTCTTCGCAACGAGACATGGTGATAGGTGCACATAATAAACCACGTGCATTTTTCAACATAAAATTAACCTTTTCCGGTGTGATCTTTTCTGCAGCAATAATTAAATCGCCTTCATTTTCACGATCTTCATCATCAACTACAACAAGAAATTTACCTTGACGGAAGTCTTCAATAGCCTCTTCGATGCTATTTAATTTTATTTCGCTCATATATCGTTTAAATTATCTATATTTTCTTTTGACAAATGTAGTGAAAATATCATTTCCTTAATCTCTTCACTTACCTTTTGTACTGTATTTATGTCCTGTCTTAAAAGTTTTCTCTGATAAACGGCAAACAGATAGATTATTATGCCTAAAGGCAGAAAACAACCTATGGCTATAGCTATACGTTTGTCTATATTAGTGTTTAACTGATGATAACTACTGATAATCGGATAATCCATTAATTTGTTTAATAATAGATTCTGATCAGAATTGCCAAGTTCTTCTACCAGATTTTCCATTCGTAATGCAATAGATTCAGCTGTATGATCTTTGCCTCCCGATTTCCAATATTTAATGTAGTTAATCCATTTCTTATGATTCTTTGTATACACTTTACAATCAGCAATTAACTGATCCAATTCAGGCAGCAGACCGTCGTAATCTGGAGTATAAATGATTACTTCCTTGCGTTCCACATTTCTGCCGGCACGCCTTCCGAATAATTTTTTGATTGCATTCATATAAGTATCTGCATTCAGAATGACAGAATCGTTTACTGCTTTGTAAGTCAGAAAAACTCCAATCGGAGTAAGAACGGCAGAACTCAACCACATTCCCTGCCATGCTTCCCAGACACCATCTCTAGCCATTTTGAAACCAATATTATCAATAATATAGTAGAAAATGAAAAGAATGACGGATATGACAACTGGCATACCCAGACCTCCTTTACGAATGATGGCTCCTAAGGGTGCTCCAATAAAGAAGAAAACCAAACATGCAAAAGACAGTGTGAATTTCTTATGCCATTCGGTCAGATGTCGACGTACTTTGTAGGCTTCATCGCTGATGATAGAAGCTTTAAAGATCATCTCTGATTTTGTGTTTATAACTCTTGATTTAGCTTTGTTAAGAAGTGCCGATTTTGTACCAGGGCTTTGAGCCTGATACAGACTGTCGAAATTTTCATGAATGTTCTGTGCTATAGGTGCAATCGAATCCATTATATGTCGGGTGAAGGCATCGTCATCTTTTTTAGGCATATTTCTCATGATACTTTCAACATAAGTCTGTCGCAATATAATGGATGCATTAGCCTGTTTGACGCTATCCAGTTCTACTCCCATGGAATCGATAGAAGACTGCAAATCTTTTAAATTCTTTCCCATGAACTGGTTCTGCATGAATGATTCATCTGTTCTGTTGAAATTGGCATCGAATTCTATCAGAATATCTTTCGTTGCAAAAGTTTCGCGTCTGTAAGGAACAGCAGCCTTTGTTTTTACCTTCTGATTCTGACTCTTAAGATTTTCGAAAGACTCGCCGTTGTAAAGAGATAAAACCAGGTAAAGCTTGTCGGCTGAAGTTTTCAATCGACCAGAATCGGCTACAATAACTCGTGCATTATTAAAGCCTTCTGAATAGTCGTAAATCATTAAGTTTTTCAGCGTTCCGGTTTCTTTGACTTTCTCTTTGACGTAGACATTGAAACCTGTAATTTCTTTATAAAATACACCTTCTGGAATTTCCAGTTCAGGAGATTTCTGGCGTATAGAATAAAGAAGCGTGTATAATTTTACCTGAACAACAGGCATGACATTGTTCTGAAAGAAAAAGGCTCCGATACTAATCATACTGATCATAATGATTAATGGACGCATGATATGGATTAAAGATACTCCAGCCGATTTCATGGCAAGAAGTTCCAAACGTTCACCTAGATTTCCAAAAGTCATTAATGATGCTAGCAAAATAGACAATGGCAAAGCCATTGGAACAAGAAAGAGAGCTGCATAAAAGAACATTTCCCCCAGGACCATCATATCCAGTCCTTTCCCAACCATGTCGTCAACATATCTCCAAAGGAATTGCATCAGGACGATAAAAAGGCAAATTCCAAAGGTCATGAAGAATACTGGCAGGAATGTCTGCAGCATGAATGTATATAATCGTTTTATCTTCAACATTTCCTATTTATTGAGCAGGCAAAAGTAGTGTAAAAAACGCTAATTTCCTCTATTTTCATGCTAAACTATGTGTAAAGCATTATTATAATGTTGTTTTATTTAATGTTTTGTTAATAGACGACGATTTATACTTAAGTCTTTCCACTCTTGTAGAAAAGTCTGTTTACTTAAATGGAAAGATAAGATTTTTATATTTTTTGAATAAAAGAATTGAGTTCGGATCTCTATTTAGACACTCATGATATTTTTATACGCCCATTGCTCTCATGAGAGTTTTAATTTGTTCATTCCATAAGTTGATAGATTCTTCTTTGTCTTCTTTATAGCAGAAGTCGGTTATCTGAAGAGAGGTCGTTCCTGTCAATTCAAGCCGTTTTACGACAAATTCTAGATAATAATTTGATTTGAGCGGATCTTCCCAATAAAAACGAAGCGCTTCTTTGGGTTTCAGAATTTCTTTTCTTGCTGTTTGTTTGTCTTCTGCCCATGTGAAAGTGTATATATCATTATTAACAGATACGTGGTCAGCAAACCAAGTGGACAATCCATATGAAGTACTAAGGTGTTCCCATAAATTGGATTTAGATATATTATCGAATACGAATTCAAGGCTAAACATTTCTTTATTCATCATACAAATATATTTTAGTCTTCCGCAATTTATGGAAAAAAGTTTAATTTCCAAATTTTTTTTGTTTAATAATTGCTCATTATAAGCCCTTTAAAGAATGATGTGAAAAAAATATTGAAAAAAATGTTCTCAAAATTTGGTG
>JAHHQS010000170.1 GCA_020026285.1 Parabacteroides sp.
CCGCTGCCGCACCACACAGACCCGGCAGAGCTATGCGGAGCATATGAATCAGACGAAAAAGAAACAGGTGCAGAAAGCAGTAAGCGAACAGCAGTATCTAAAAGAAGAACAGCAGCAAGCAGCACAGGCGCTGGATACTCTGCTGGCTTTTTGAATAGGAGCAGTGCCCCAAGGAACTGTAAGACCAAAGCCTTGTTTGATCTAAGAATCATGAGAAAGCATCTCATAATTTGATGCTTTTCTCTCTTTTGTTTGCGTTTGCAATTTTTTTAAATCACATCAAATCATATTAAATACTTGAAAACATCATATAAATATGGTATTTTATATACTGATTTATTGTGCACATATTGGAGAGGTGAACAACATGAATGAGAATTATACTGAAAAATGGATAGGCCTTGAGCAAGCGGCTGAACATCTTGGTGTTACAAAAGATACCATCCGTAATTGGATTAAAAAGACCGACATTCCTGCTCATAAAATTGGGAAACTATGGAAGTTTAAATGCTCAGAATTAGATGATTGGGTAAAAAGCGGTAAGAGCGCGATTGATTAACAAATAGCAGGAAGGAACCTGAATATGTCCGAAACGAAATTATATAATAACGATTGTGTTAAAGTGATCCCTAATATTAGCGGTAATTCTATAAATCTCATCTTAACAGACCCTCCCTATAATCTTGGAAATTTTATGATTAGCCGAGATACTAATCTTAAGAAAATGCGTGAAAATTTTTTTGGTACTGCAGGTTGGGATAATCTTGACTATAATGAATGGGCTTCTGCAATGGACAGATTTTTTAAGGAAGCTGCCCGCGTAATGGTCAAGGGTGGGTCAATGATTGTTTTTATGGCAGCGATTAAAGTAGAGACAACTATTAAGCTTGCAGAAAAGCATGGTTTCTATTATAAAACGACTGGCATCTGGCACAAATTAAATCCGATGCCCAGAAACATGAATTTGCACTTTGTAAATTCTACCGAAACATGGATTTACTTCACCTATAAAGCCAGAACAGGAACATTCAATAATAACGGTACTGTTTTACATGATTTTATCGAAACTGCAGTGACTCCAGCAGGTGAACGTAAATACGGCAAACATCCCACTCAAAAGCCTGAATCTCTGATGAGTCACTTTGTAGAGGTTCTATCGAACAAAGGAGATTGGATACTTGATCCTTTCATGGGAAGTGGTACAACAGGCGTTGTAGCTAAACGGTATGAACGGAATTTTATAGGTATTGAACTTGACCAAAATTATTATGAAATGGCTAAAAAGCGTATTGAAGGAGAGAAGGAGAAATGAAACCTACTGTAATTGATCTTTTTGCTGGTGTAGGTGGATTGTCTCTTGGATTTGAGCAAGCAGGGTTTGAGGTTGTGTTAGCTAATGAATACGATTCTGAAATTGCTCAGGCATACCGCGAAAACCATAAGTCGACGCGCATGATAGTTGGAGATATCACCGCATTAGATTTAGAAAAAATCTTTAAACCATTTACAAATAAAATTGATGTCGTTATTGGTGGACCTCCATGTCAAGGCTTTTCACAAAAAGGCCAACGCAAAACGATACACGATAAACGAAATTTTCTATTCAAATATTATGTAAAAGTTGTTGCTTTGGTAGCACCCAAATACTTTGTAATGGAAAATGTCCCCAATTTGTTAACTGCAGAAAATGGGTATTTCAAAAATGAAATCTCAGAATTGTTTCACAAGATGGGCTATGATCTGAACATGGATGTTCTTAATGCAGCCGATTATGGCGTTCCTCAAAATAGAAGAAGAGCAGTTATTATTGGAAAGAAAAACGGAAACGCTCCGCAACTACCTGTTAAAAGCAATGAGCGTATTACCATTTGGGATGCAATTGAGGATTTATCCTATCTCGAATCTGGAGAAGGCAGTGAAACTCAAGCATATATCAATCAGCCCAAAAGTAGTTATGCTAAAATGTTACGCGGAAACATGACAATCCTTCACAATCATGTTGCGACCAAGCATTCTAAACTGGCCCTTGAACGTTTGGCACTCATCCCTCCTAACTGTGGTAAAGAAGTTCTTCCAGATGAGCATCTTACGAAATCAATTTATAGCGGAACATGGTCGCGAATGATTAAAGATGATATTTCGGTAACTATTACTACACGATTTGACACACCTTCTTCTGGACGGTTTACACATCCTTATTTAAACCGAGCAATCACAGTACGGGAGGCCGCGCGTATTCAATCCTTCCCTGACAGTTTTATTTTCATTGGCACAAAAGGATCACAGATGAAACAAGTTGGAAATGCGGTGCCACCGCGTTTAGCAAATGCTATCGCAAATGTTATCAAAAATGATATGGAGGGCGGTACACTATGATTAGACCAAAACCTGCATCAAACTACGAAGAAATAGATTTGAAACTAGGAATCAAATCATCTTTACCGTCTGTGAAATCCACTTTAGCATTGCTCTTTCTGATGTGGAAAGAGATGGATTCTCCCTCTGAATTAGAATATTCTGTTGTCAATGGAAATGGTATTGTACTCCGTCCTGATATCCAAGATAATTTATATCAAAAAGCGCACAGCTTTTCAGGAGCTATTACAAAAGAAGATTTTAATAAAAAAGTAAGTTCTAATCTAATGCTAAAAGCACAGCTTGAAGCATTGTTAGTTGCATTTGAATTAGTCTGGAAAGTTGCAAAAATCAGGTTTACTGATGGACGATCTAATAGTTCTGAAAGGACAGGTGGAGCTCGTTTTCCTAAAAAAGTGTGGTTTACTCTAAACATGGATTTATTTGATACCATGTGTGGCAATGATTCTGATTACGAAGCTATTTTGTTTTCGTGGCTTGGACTTAATTTGACTGTAAACAATGAAAAGGAACAGAATCTAATTCGTTTTTTAACGGTTATTTCCGAGACCTCTTATTACAAACTTAGCGATAACGGACAAGATATCATCTTCAATTTGGAGAGCGTATATGATACACTCCTTTCTCAGAACGAAAGTGTTGATATCTCTGGCGATAAAGAGCCCAAAGGTTCGTTACGCATACTCAAGTCAGCCTTGTCAGAAGACTTACTTTTTTATTTGAAAGTTCATAACAACATGGTTACAGCAAGTGACATTAATGCATTGAAGCCTTATGCAGAACGAGTCTCGATGTTCCATCAGTTAGACCCCAAACATTACCGCGCAGAAAATGTAGCAGAAGAACAAACCGCAACATTACCTGCAGAAAATTCGGTTGAAGAATTACATGAAAAATTTCATACTGGGTTGGTTAGCGATTTTGCTCGTAACCGTATTCTCTTTGGTGCCCCTGGCACCGGAAAAAGTTATACCTTAAATCACGAGAAGGAGAAGTTGCTTGAAAATGGTGGTGAATATGAGCGTGTAACTTTTCACCCAGACTACTCCTATGCAAATTTTGTGGGAACATACAAACCTGTGCCGTGTAAGGATAGTGATGGCAAAGACGCTATCACATATTCATATGTTCCAGGTCCTTTCATGCGTACATATGTTAAAGCTATCAAAAACAGTAGAACTGATACCCCTAAGCCTTTCCTTCTCGTTATTGAAGAAATAAATCGTGCAAATGTTGCTGCGGTATTCGGCGATGTGTTCCAATTGCTTGATCGCAGTGATAATGACATCAGTGAATACCCCATTCAGCCATCTGAAGATATTAAGAAATATCTATCAGAAGTACTTGGGGGAAAACTGAATGATTACGCAGAGATCCGTATTCCGGATAATATGTTTATTTGGGCAACTATGAACAGTGCTGATCAAGGTGTATTCCCAATGGATACGGCATTTAAGCGTAGATGGGATTTTACCTATCTGGGTATTGATGACAGCGAAGATGGCATCATGGGTAAAAAGGTCATCCTTGGTCAAGGTGATTATCGTCGAGTTGTTGAGTGGAATGCTCTTCGTAAAGCCATCAACAACGAACTGCTTACTTATAAGGTCAACGAAGATAAGCTGATGGGCCCATATTTTATATCCAAAAAGAACCTTCCAGAGAATGAAGTATTCGATGCTGCTATGTTTACACGCATTTTTAAAAACAAGGTGATCATGTATTTGTTCGATGATGCTGCCAAGCAAAAACGTATATCTCTGTTTAGTGGTTGCGATGAAAAAGCCAAAAATCAGTATTCCAAAATTTGTCAAGAATTTGATGCAAAAGGCGTATATATTTTTTGTGAATCAATCAGCAACCAATTTATTGATAACGTTCCCGAGGATGATGGAGAATGATTTCAGTATTTTTACGCGAACAAAAACGATATACCCAGGAAGAC
Source organism: Parabacteroides sp. (assembly GCA_020026285.1). The sequence continues at coordinate 4,322 of JAHHQS010000170.1, forward strand.
TTGACCAAAGAGTTTTGTTGCTCGGAGGAAAAGACCGTCTGCATTTTGAAACGACTGAAAGAGTATGGTGTACTAAAGGCTGTAAAAGCAACTGATACCCAAAAAAGTCTTACAGATCTGCTAGATGATGATATTGAAATTGCTGATGTATTAGTCGGAGAAAACGAATATTTGTATGTGTTCACTTTTGTCGGCGTTATCACCATCGAAGGACGCGTGTTGAAGTGTTATCCTAAATATCTTATGCACACTACAGAACCAAAAGCAGAACTAAAGCAGGTTCTTAAGGTTTTGGAAAAGTACAATTCCAAGGAACAGATTATTCGTATGTATAATGATACAAGTGAGAGTAGTGCATTCAATATGCTTGCAGTGATACTGTTTCTTCTTCATGATTATTTCGAGTATGGTTCATACACAAACACACGAGATATTATCGAATCTAACGGATCAGATGAAATTTTGTGGGATAAAACCATTAATGAAACATTTGCACTTCTCAGTAACAATCGGCCATACTATCCAGAACTATTGACCAGAAAACGTGTAAATGATGACTTTAACTTTTTCAAACGTTTGCACGAATGTATCCTTACTAGGTGTACATTAGAATTAAGAGATGCCGATTTGTTAGATTTGTTCGATATTGCAGGTGTCGACATCTCTGATGAGCAGATTGAGGACTTTGGTGATAAAGAGTATATTTTGGATTGTATTATGAAGGAACTCAATGTCCAATTTAATACTCGAAAGCAACTACTTCTGAAGACACTTTATGCGTATATTGCCAACAGTAGCACCCTGAACGATTTGGATTGTTTCAGCATGTTCGGTACAAATAGTTTTAACTTAGTGTGGGAAAAAGTTTGTGCTGAAGTTATGGATAACAAGTTACAAACGCCAATTGGTGGCTTGAAATTACCGATTCCTCTTGGTGAATCCTATCAAAAAGATCGTCATAAAAAACTTGTAGAAATTATCGAAAAGCCTAAATGGAGTGGATATGCTCCTGATGGAAAAACTTTTGTGAAGCAAGCTTCTGATACACTTGTTCCAGATATTATCTCAATTGTACAAGTCGATGGGAATTATCAGTTTATTATTTTTGATGCGAAATATTACAATATCAAGCTGGAGCCACATAAGCAATTATCGGGCCAGCCGGGCATCGAATCAATAACCAAACAATATCTGTATCAGTTGGCCTATATTCCTTTTATTGAGAAACATAAAATTCATGCAGTTAGAAATTGCTTTCTTATGCCAACAGAATCTGACAAAATCATTGAGAAAGGAACTGCATCTCTCACTATGCTGAGCAATTTGGGGTTACAGGACATTCAAATACGTCTCCTCCCAGCAAAGCAGATGTATCATCATTATATTGAAAATACCGTGATGGACTTTAAATTGCTCAATCTATAAAGGCGACATTTTCTCAGACGGCTTTATTTGCTATTAAACTGTAAAACAGACCTTGCAACTCCTGTTGCAAGGTCTGTTTTTTTATAACTGTAGTCACTTTTACACTTGGTTCAGTTCTTTGCGCAGCGTATCCATAATATCCTTTCGGTCGTGTCATCATTTATGGGATTAGCATAGCGTTTCAGCGCGTCATCCTGGAATCTCTTGGCATCCCATGACTAAATCTTAAAGTCAGTCACACCCATAGTTTTCTTACGGGTGCGGGCAAAGTATTTTTTGTAGACTCTCTGACAGATCTCATTGTTTTTTTACCTTGTCCTTGAAGTTAGTTGTTGTACCAATCTCTTGGCAGGTTTTCCCCTCTGCATTTGGAGCAGTGTAATCTCAATAGGCAAAGGTGACACTGGAAAAATGCAAAAACTATGTTCCACGATGCGTACAGCAGGAAAAGAATTATAATTGCGCCAATTTGTGAACAGGATTGCGCCAATTTGTGAATCGCAAAAGCACTCGTCCTGAGTTAAAATTTAATTGGAGTGGTGTACGATCGATAGCTAATTCTCAAGATCGTTTCAGATAATTATCGCTCCGAAAATCTTCCCCTAATAAGAAATCTAATGCACCCCATCAGGCTGTGAAATTTTAATTCAGCAAAATCAAAATAGAATCAGAGGCAGAGCCTTGCGAAACAAAAAACACAGAATGCACCATATGCCGGTGGGTAAATGCACCATACGCCGGTGTGTCGAAAAGAACGATTGGATGGTAAAATTTAATCAACAGACGACACAAACTACATGCGGTAGTTAGAACCTCGATTCATAACGTCAAAATGAAATCATAGGCGAAAAATTTCCGTACGAAAATACGAAAAATACAGAACCCACCGTACCACGGCGGGTTTTTAGCCCAAAACCTTCCGTATCCCGCCATAAAAAAGCCGAAGAGATGATGCTAAAATAAAATCAGCGAAAATTCTTTATGCTAGGCATTAGCACCATTGGTTTCTTAAAAGAACGCATTTGAATGTTCGATTTTAGGTACAGCCACAAGAATGTCTATTCTGGCAATCAATTTCTAAGATCGATGTCGCAAATAAAATATGAGAAGGAGGTCGAGCATAACACCCACACAAAACTTGCGGCGCTGAAACAAAGAAAAAAGCAATCAAGAAAAACTCACAAGCAAACAGTTAGGAGGAATGCATTTGAAAATGAATCACTGGCCTAAGCGCAACCCGATCAAAAATTATTTTCCCTTGCCCAATGAGATTTTCTCTTTGGGTCTCTGCTCTGGAGAAATCGCCGTGTATGGCTATCTGCTCTCCTGCGAAGACCGCAAGACCTACCAGTGCTGGCCCAGCTACAAAACCATCGGCAAAGCGGTGGGTATGAGTGAGAACACGGTCCGAAAGTATGTTGGTCTACTGGAGGAAAAATCCTTCATCACCACCGAGCCGACCAGTGTCTTCACCAAAGACGGCATGAAGCGAAACGGCAATCTGCTCTATACCATCCTGCCGATCCAAGGTGCCATCGATGCCTACTACCGGCGGCAACTGGAATGGATGAATGAGGAGCAGCAGAAACACCGTACTGCGGCACTTATGGAAAAGCTGAATCTGTCACCTGCCGAATCGCCTGCATAACCGCCCTGTGCCGCCTGTGAGCCGCTGTGTGCGGCTTTCAAACGAAAGCCAAGGAAACACACATCAAAGCAAATCCGCCCCGAAATAAGCCCTGTTTTGAGGAAACTTCAGTGTGACGACCGTAAGCAGGATAAAGTCCTGCCGTCAGGTCGGCTGGACTTTCCCACCTGCCCGCAGTGCGGGCAGGGTTTTCGGAAGATG
>JAHHQS010000171.1 GCA_020026285.1 Parabacteroides sp.
TTTTCAAAATCGCTCCGAAAAATATCACTTGACACAGTTAAGTTTACAGTCCCGAATCCATTCAATAAATACGGAACCAAAACGATTATTTACGATTCCAACAAAATAGAATAAGACACCTAAAATAAAAATATTACTTGACACCATAATATTGAACCCGGCTCAATACTGAAGTATGACACATAACACCGTACCAGGCAATAAGTTAGTTATAAATTCGCAAGGAGAGAGCTTCTCTAAATTTGCTTAAAGACTTCCATTATATCTACTTTTTAACTAGATGTCTAAACCTAAAAATGCCTTTTCTTTAGAGGAATGGCTTTATTATATCGTCCTGACTTATCAAAATTACAACATCTGTCCTAACATGTAAATTAGACCATATCTATAATTCAAAGCCCCATTGCCTATAATCGTAAATAACACTTAATACACTATAACCAATAGACAAGCAATCAATCTTTATCAGGTTGTCACAATATGACCTCCCAAGCTCCATTATAAATTAACTAAGAGATTAACCAAGTTGATAACTATGTCTAAACTCTACAAACCCTCTTTCTGTTCCTTTTCCCAATAAGACTTCAGCAAACAATATCCCAAATTTGTCAGACGATATCTCTGTTTTGGGCTCCTTGGTTTATCATTGACCGTTAATGTCAATAAGCGCAAATCCAACAACGGCTGTATATAGCGATTATAAGAATAATACTGATTGGACATGTGCAGAACATCTTCCAATAAGACTTTCCTATTCAAAGCTCCCGAAATCAGTGCATGTAGAATATCATATGTACGCTTTTCTGACAACTGGCCAAGAAGGACTTTATCTATAGTATTTAACAATGACAAGTAATTGCAATCAAGTTCCTTCTGCAATAAAATATTTGAAGATTCAAACGGTCTATATAGAACTTCATTAACTAAGTCGCGATCCATATTAGCAAGTTCTATTTTTTCTTTGTTGAATAAGAAGATTGCATCACTGACATTAACATTAAAAACCGTTATATTCCCCACAGAGAAAACTGCCGATCCATTTCCATTATCATTTAGATCCTTCTGAACACGAGCAATTCCTCTATTATAACGGTTAACATAACCTAATGCCTTCATCGCTTCTGCGATTATCGGATTTCTATAGTCATTCACATTAGGAAAATTTTCCGGTTTTGCATTACCATATAAACCACCAGCATTGTCAATTTCGATTCGATCCTTATATTGATAGAATTTAATTGGAGTATTTGACTGATAATCCCTATGCATTACTGCATTCATCAATAATTCACGAATTGCCCAAACAGGATAATTATAAACTAGTTTTTCACGTAAAGCACTTATCGGCTTTGGAGTTTTTTCTATAATTGAAGACTGAATAAACGTATCCAAACTCTCTAAGATCTTAACTAGAGAACCAGAAAATTTATGTTCATTAACAATCTCGGCACTATTGTCCAAACCGTCAAAATAGACATATTGTATATATGCTCCAGGCAAATAATATTCAGGTTTACGCCCAAACAAGATAATTGCCGCATAAGTCGGACAATCTTCTTCCAGATTATAGAAGCGAAGAGCAGTCATTTGATGTTTAACATCTCTCTGCTCTGTAGTCAACATATCATCATCTACAACTGCAGGTAAATATTTTGTTTGAAAAAGGTTGACATCCAAATCATCCAAAGTCGCTCCTAAACAAGGAAAAGTCTCAAAAGACAACAAGTTCGCTTTCCTACGCTCTCTCAATGCACGCTCCTCAGCCTCTGTAGCAGTGTCTTTTCTGGGTCCAATCCTAATCCATGTTCGATCTCTAAACTTAACCGGAGGAAATTTATATGGTACCACCTCCACAACCAACAAATCCCCCTTTGGAAAAGAATATTTGAAAACACTCATTGAAGGATATGGCAAAATATTACCATCAGACCTGATTGCTGTAATTGTCTTATATAATTTATCAGTCACCTTCAATCCAGATAAAGTTCCATCATCCTTGGCGCCAATAATCAAATATCCGCACTCTCCACTATTGGGCATATCATTTGAAAAAGCACAAATCGCCTCACAAAATTTAGCCATGTCATTCGTGGATATCGTCCTCTCAACATGATAGTTCTCTATATCCTTCAATAATTGCAGAATTTCCTCTTCTGTTTTCATAACTTCATTCTTTTACTATATACAAATATAAGAAATAAGATTCCAAGTGAAGTTTTTCTCTGGAAATAAATATCACACATATTTTTTCAAACAACAGCGACTATCCAATATGGCGTTTTGTTCTATAAATTTTTATCACATTTTGAATCTTTTGCAAAAACGATCTTTTAAATTCATCTGATACATTTTCTTGATTCATCAACTTTAAGATCTGATCCATTGTGCTTTCCGGATTTGATTGTTCCATTTTCAACTTAGCTCGGTCCACGGCCAAATCAACACGAGTTAAGTTACACGTATTTATAGTAAACTTTCCTTTCTCTGTCAGTGCGACATATAAAATATCATTCAATAATTGGATATGATTAGAATACCGATCAAGATACGGATTAACAATTTTAAATTCCTGACTTTCAGTAGGATATTCATCAATCTCAGGATTAGCCAAAACCTCAGTAGTACCTTTATGCTCATTACACATGTCACACGCGAGACAAAGATTTTTAGTCAAAAAAGTCCATTGAGGATGTAGTGATTTTGGAACAATATGCTCTCGATTTAGATGACAACATCCAATAGGTATTTCCATCCTCCACTGCACTTTCATGTAAAGAATTACAATTTTCATCCATCAAGACACCAGTGAGACCGCATCAATTATTGTTCTATCATTACGAAAAATGTAGTCGTCAAAGATATCTAGAAGTTCATTAATCGAATCCGTATCTTCATCTTGACTAAGTTTCTTGTAAATTTCCAATAAGATCTTAACATACTCACTATCCAACAGTCCGACCTCATTCTCCATAGAACTTTCCAACTTAGATATGAATTTATAACATAAAACCGGATAAGAAGCAAGACACTTCTTAACATAGTCCAGCTGGCTACATATTTCTCTATGTCTCTTTGAACCTGAGGCCATGATTACAGAATAATACCAAGGGAATGCTTCCACAGGTAGAGAGTCACAATAAAAGCAATAGGCCTCAGTAACCTTCTCCCTACCATCATCAGCAAAACGTTCTAGGATTTCTACGCTGAGATCACGATACTCTGCAGTACCATATGACTTCATCGCAATTTCCACAACTTTAGCTATGACCTCTTCTTCATTTCTTGATAGTATATTATCGAAACGCTTCCTGCATTCGCCCGCATTTTTCTGTCCCGCCATACCATAAAAATAAATCTGAACTAAAAGTTCATGTGTCCCTCCAATGACCTCAACACGATCAATATAATCACGTACAGACTCTGTCCTATGATAGAAACACCATTGTATCACATTGGGTCTGAGAAATAAAGCCTCGGGACCCAAATCCTCCAGAAAAACCTTCATCATCGGAAGATATAGATTTTCATCATAATAATCCGTATGATCTAAGTAATACAGCGGAATCATCTTGACGCAAGCATAAATTCTACTGGAATTCAAAGTAAAGAAATTATATATATGAGATCTCACCGACAATATCCTACACATTTTCACCAATACTTCCGCCGCATGGCCTTGTGGCGAATTTATAGCCGTTGTCAACATCTCATTTGTCTTCTTTTTAACCTCATTCATCTCGGAATCATCTGAATTAGAACGATCAATCTTCTCAAAAGGCAAGAGACATATCCTTTCGCATAAATTCATTATTCCAGTGAGGTGACTGTTTTCCTCCTTTATATAATATTCTGCCATCTGACTGAAAACATAGCTATCTTCTTTTGCGAACTGATCTGTCATGAACTGTTCTACCAGCCTCCAAAGAGAATTCGGCTCCATTCCCCCCTCAAGCAAGCCACAGACCCCAGCAATTTTATATCTTTGAGGAACATCCTTACGAGGGAAGAAATCCAAAATGAAATCATAGTATTTAACAACATCTGCAGCAACACATTTTTTAAATGCTTCAGCATGAATTCTTAAATCTATCGGATCGTACTCTCCATGTACGTAGCGATGTCCTTCATTAAGTTTCAAAAAAGAATTCAACCAACTAACAAGAGACCACTTCTTATAAGCATCTTCAGTTACAACTCCTCCACAACCGAACGTTACGCCTATACCACGAGACGGCCTTTCTACTAATATTTTTTTACCAAACCTCCGCAATAACTCCTGTGAGCACTTTCGCATTTCCGGGATCAAGAGGTGTTCTGTATCCAGTGTATTACATATCAACATCCATTTGTCACGCCATAAATACGGATAAAGAAACGATACCCACTTTCTTTCAACTTCGGGTTTATAATCATACTCAGACTCGTATTCCAGTAACCATCTCTGATAACGCACAGCATTCCCCACGTCCAATATACCATACCAAGCCTTAAGCATATGCAAAAAATAATATTTTATGTTTCCATGCATATACTTTTCCAAGTACCCTTTACCCTTCAATAATGAAATAATTTCATTATCATACATTTTAGGATTGGAAGCCATGCCGAGAAAAGCCATTGATATCGTCGTTTCATTATTCAATGATAAAAGTTCCGAAACCAACGGCTTCACAACATCGATATTTTGCGATAAATCTGACAAAAGATTTTCATACATATCCAGAAGTTTTTCGATACTATGATCCAACACGCATCCATCAAAAACTTTCGTTACAGTTAAATCATGGAAAACCGGGTACGATGTTTGACGAACAACATTACATATACTACGATGAAATACCTGCAACATCTCCAACGGATATTCTGATGATAATTTAGCACATAGTACATCAACCAATTCGTATCCATCATGTTTACTAGACGGTTCCTCTGCAAGAAGATAATCCAAAAGCAATTTCTCCGTTTCATTCAAAGCAAAGTTCAAGTTTGTCTGAACAGCATCCTGAAGAAGTGTCACTTTTAAAAACATATCCTGCACTCGTATACTATTATAAGCATGAATGACACATACATGACTATAATCATTATGAGCTCGTAACACATATGAATATGCCCACAATTTAGACTCTTGATCTCTAATTAAATCAAGCATCTCATACACTTCCTCAGGCTTTCTGAAAGCATAACGCGACAAACAAGAAATTACATGAAAGAACAGCTTATCTGATTTGACAAGTTCCGGCATCATTCCTTTCAATAGAGCCCTGACTGTTGGAAACCAACGTTCGGCATCAACACCACGAAGAAAATAATCTAACATTCTTTCGTCTTTAGAAGCAGCAATGACAATTTGCTTTTCATCACGTGATGGCTGTTCCACAAAGGTCAACACCGACAATGCCAACAATTTCAAATGGAAACGAATATCCGGATCTTCCAAGATACTACGGGTTTCTTTAACAAACAAAGATAAATCATGTCCCCTCTTGAAATCAAGCACTGCCTTAACAGTTGACCTTATTTCCAAACCTTGAACATCCCGTTTTATATCTGTTGCAAATACACGATTTTTCTCACTATAGTTACGTGCAAGGGTATACTCGTAAAAAGACTGATGAAAAAAAGAAACCGTACGATCAGTCCTTTTGATCAGTCCATTGCTAGCAAGATAGTCATAAGCTTGCTTCAATCTCGAATTTGGAGAGAACTGCGGATTCAAGGTTTCAGCTTTTTGAACAGTGTCTGCAATTTTATACATCACCTCTTCCCTATTTTCCACATCAAGACGACATTCTGAATCACATATTACACTATCCCATAACGCATCGTATACTTCTATCTGATTACAGAATGATATTTTAGACTTATTCCGCTGATACAACAGTGAGAAGGAATCAAGCATCTGAAGGTTCTTAAGCAATTTGAAAGTTACAGAATCAATCTTTTCAGACAAACCGTCATGCAATTTTTCAAGTGCCATTTTAACTTCAGAATCAGCAAGTTCCCCAATTTCAATAATAGTCGCATTGTCTTTGAGGCTATTTAAAACAGCATCATATTCCAGATCATACTTACGGCACGAGACAACAGCTCTTACATTCGACCAATCTTTCAAAGATGAAAATATCGTCATCAGCATATTCAGGTGCTTTCTATCATTAGCAAGAGATTGAGAAAGAGCATCTATCTGGTCCACCACCAATACAACTTTTTCCGCATCAACACTGTAATATGCCAATGTATCATGCAATTTTTCAAGCGTCACAAGATTACCATTATCATCAATATAATCCGCCTTGATGCATAAATATTTACAATTCTCACTCACATCTGAGGTAAGCAAATCTTTCAGTACTCCTGATTTACCAACACCAGCATCCCCTACTAATAGACAAATCCGTTTTTCATCTGCTCCGGTATTGTTATGAATCCATTGGAAAATATCCTTAACCTGGCTTCTTTCTATATGAAAATCTGCTAGCCCATGCAATCTAGTTGATATAGAATTGAAGCATTTCCTCTGACATGTAGCGAACGATTCTGCCAAGTCCCTCTCGTCTTTAATGGTTTCCATCTTCCTATCATACAATTTCTTCCAGGAAGCAATTGTCTCCTCAACATTGGACTCTGAACATTTTTCTGATTGAAGAAAATAATAACGAGCTGTGTTACGAACAGTTGCTGAACCACTTAAAAATTCCTTAATCGCAACAGAGTCTATATTCCTCCAATAAAATTTACGACTTCGCTCATCACACGCAATAAACAGAACGACTTCTCCTTTATGCAAATCAGCGTAAGCATAAATTGACTTGGGGATGTCATAGAATACAACACCATCCTTCTCTGGAAAAGTAAGATGTTTAACCTGAACAAAGACCTTACCGACCGCATATCTGTCCGGACTTAAAATATCAAGGTAGCCATCAATGTTAGCCAACGTTCCTCCCTCCTGCAGTTGACTGCCATCAATAAGAGTGTCCGGCAAAATCGACTTCAATAATTGTATTGAACGCCTATCCAACAAACTAGCATCTGAAATACTTTGGTTCGGTACAAATTGTTTCATATCCATAGCTCAACAGCAGAATGTTTAATTATGTAAATCTATTATCTGTTCTAAATGTTAAAGTTACAAAGAAATCCGTATTAAACCTGTATAGAAACATCCCCCCTCAAAACCTATCGTCCAAAACTCGAAACTTTTCCGCAAATCTAACCTACAATCCACAACAAAAGCCTGCGTTATCATAATGCACATCCTTCAGGTCAATGAGGCCGTAGGTCAATGGCACCCATTGCCTGTCCCTCCAAGAATAAACCTCAAAACACCAAAACTAATACAATCATTTACAAAGGAACACATACCCAATTTCAAGGTAAAGAACAGAAAAAGCACTAACTTTGAGAAGTTACGATATAATCACGCCAAAGGAGGATAAAGTTGCCGAAAATCACACAGTATCCCCTGAACCAATAGAATCCGACTTATGAAAAAATTATCCTTTAATAAAAGGTTTATCCTAGACTTTTGGAAAAA
>JAHHQS010000172.1 GCA_020026285.1 Parabacteroides sp.
TGCACAACTTTTTACACATAAATATTTATCAAATTAATTCCGCCAACGGGTTTTATTAATAATAAGTTAAGAAAGTGAATATTTGATATTTATTTATTATCTTTATGGCATTAACCATAAAAAGAATAAAACTCTTAGCTATGAGAAAGTATTATTTATTATTTGTTTGTGTTACAGTTTCTCTTTTCAGTTTTGTAATCACTATTTCTGCTCAATCGGAATGGTTAAATCCTTTGAATTGGTCCATTCAAGTAAATGATGAGGCGCAAAATCCTAAGATTGTACATAAATTATATGTGCAAGGTTTCGATGAAGATGATAAAGGTCTTTTAGATTATCAAGTTAGTGGAAAGCATGATTTTATAATTCCTAATGAATATAACATTCAAGGAGGATCTGATACTCGTGCTATACGACTTTTCCCTGGAAGTAAACTCGTTTTTGATGTAGTGGATTTTGGAGAGCAAGCAATAGCTACTTTTAAAATACCTTTTGCATTTGTTTCTCCTAAAGTAAAAGAGGATATTGCTTTTACTTCGTATTCTTATGTAAATAGCGAACCTAGAACAGTGAGACCTTGTATAATACATAAAGAAGATAAGACCGGTTATTTTAACGAAATAAAAACAAGAGGAAGAAAGTGTTGTTATAACTCTCCTATTATAAATCCAAGTAGGCTTGAAATAAGCGTTGGGCAAACAACAGAAACATCTAATGGATTTTATTGTATTGATAGTGTATTCTTGTTTTTGGAAATACCTGATTATTCATTATTCAATAAGTCTGGATATTGGCACAATAATAATTTATGGTCTCATCTTTATCCTAAAAAATCAAGAAAAGCATTGATTGATTCGGATGTTATCATAGATTCTCCTGCCGATTGTGAACAGATAATTAATAATCAGAAAGATATTAAGATTGTAGATGCAGGGCGCTTGAAAATGAAGAAAATGTCTTCACTGTATGAATTCCCTGAAAAAGGAAAATGGTTCTTTGTCTCTTTCCCTTTTGATGTTTATCCAGAAGATCTGGATACCGATTTTCAGATGGGAGATGAATCTACCATTACTGACAGCAAAGTGAATAATGTTCTTTATGCATGTAAGTATGATGGAAAACGTAGAGCTGATACAAATAAAGCCAATGGAAATTGGATTGTTATTTCTACTCGTGATATTGTTCCAGGAGAAGTTTTGTTCCATAAAGGTGCAGGGTATCTATTGGCTATTGATCAAACAGCCGATAAACAATTGTTGACCTTTTCTTCTAGTTCAAATACAGAATTGATTTTTACCCCCGATGAAATCTTGACTATAAAGGCTGATGAGATGCAAACAGGAAACGAAGAAAATAATGGATGGCTATTATGTGGTAATCCTTATACATCTTCTTTGTCATTAAAAGATATTCAGTCAAATTCAGATTTGGATGGTTTTATTTATGTATTTGATGGTGAGAATTATAAACCTTATCCAATAGGTAGTGACTGGAGTATCCCAGCCCATTGTCCTTTTTTTGTGAAAGCAAAAAGAAATACTCAATTAGTTATCAAAAATACCATAACTGAAAAAACTAATTTGTTGCAAAATACTAAATCCTTTTCTGGAAAATTAGAACCATTTACTATGGTTACATCTAAAGAGAAGATAGAAGCTCATAATAATTTTACGTATAAGATATATTCAGATCATATTACTTTATATTCTAATGTAAAAGGATATTATTGTATATATGATGTACTAGGTAGGTTATTGGACAGAAATCAATTGTTATCAGGCGAAAATGACTATATATTACCATCAAGACATGGAGTCTATTTTGTGAATGTAATGATTGGTAGAAAAAATAAATGTATAAAAGTGGTTCATTGAAGAATCTCTTTTTTAGGATTGATGCATTCCGGGTATTTTGAAATCTGAAAATATTACCATGCTTTAATGAAATGGATAGTTTAAATTGACAGATTGAAGGCATTCTCCTGATTAAACAAGAAGAGTGCCTTTATTTTTATTTCTTTATATATTCCAGCCAGCTATCGTAACCATATTCTAGATTATATACCATAAAACCTCTTTCTAATAGTTTTTTTGCTGCCATTCTACTCCTAATGCCTCCTTTACAATAGACGGCAACCGGTTTACTTTTATCCAGTTTAGATTCTGCAATCTGGATAAAATTGTCTTTTTTCATATCTATATTAATCGCATCTGCGATATAACCTTGTTGGTATTCTTGCTTGGTTCTGACATCAACAAGTTGTGCTCCCGGATAACTTCCCCAACATTTATCAAATTTTTCAGGATTATAAGTTGTGAAATTTAAGTTTTTATTAAGTATGAGCAATGAATCAGGGATGATAATATGATTCTTTTTCTGATTTTGTCCGAAACAGTTTATAACTGGAAATAAACTGAATATAAGAATTATAACCTTCGTGTAAAAAGCTTCCATTTTTCTGTTTTTATAGATAGTTGTAAGTTAGTAGGTAAAAAAAGTTCCGTTCTTTTAGAATGACTATCGAAGGACGGAACTTTTTACTATTAGATAGTATAATAGAATTTAGATTTTTTCTAAAGTAGCTTTAATTAATTCCCATGTATGAGCTACAGATTCTATTCTTACTCGTTCGTCAGGAGAATGAGGATGCTCTAAATCCGGGCCGATTGAAATCATATCCATCTTTGGATATGCACCTTGGATAATTCCGCATTCCAGACCGGCATGCATGACCTTAACTTCTGGATAGGCTCCAAATAACTCTTTGTATGCGCTTTTCATTACCTCAAGAATCGGAGAATTAATGTTTGGTTGCCATCCATTGTAACTGTTTGTTGCTTCAACTTTAGCTCCAGCAAGAGAGAAGATACTATCCAGACTAGAACACAAAGCATCTTTTCTGCTTTCAGAAGAACTTCTAATCAGCAGTTTTATTTCTATTAATTCTTCAGAAGTTTTTACGATTGATAAATTAGATGAAGATTCTACAGTTCCAGGGAAATCATTTAACATAGTGATAGGTCCATTCTGGCAACCTTCAATAGCATTGATTAAATCATCTTGAATTTCTTCAGGAATTAGTGTTTTAGGCAGATCAACCATCTCTGCTGTGAAACAGATATTATCTTCAACGCCTTTATTTTCTTCTCTAAAAATATCCTGATAATCTGAAACTAATTCCCATAAAGCTTCAACATTGTCACCCGGAATTGTAACGATGGCAATCGCTTCGCGAGGAATCGCATTTCGTAAATTACCACCTTCAATAGCAGACAGACGTGCTCCATAATCGCAGACGGCTTCTTTTAAGAAGCGGAACATCAGTTTGTTTGCATTAGCTCTGCCTAAATGAATATCTACGCCGGAATGTCCGCCTTTTAATCCTGTTAGAAGCAGTTTTACAGCAACATCACCTTCTGGAATATAGTTGTCTTCCTTGAATTGGAAAGAAATGTTCATATCGATACCGCCGGCACAACCTACGAACAATTCTCCTTCTTTTTCTGAATCACAATTTAAGAGAATATCACCTTTTAAGAAACCTGGTTTCAAATCAACGGCTCCAACCATCCCTTCTTCTTCGTCGATAGTAAATAGAGCTTCGATAGGTCCATGTTTTATTGAATTATCCTGAAGAACAGCCATTGCTAAAGAGGCACCGATTCCATCATCAGCACCTAATGTCGTTTCGCGTGCTTTTACCCATTCTCCATCTATCCATGCATCAATAGGATCTGTCAGGAAATTATGGTTTACTGATGAATTCTTTTGAGGAACCATGTCTAAATGAGCCTGCAAAGTAACTGTCTTGCGATTTTCCATACCAGGAGTGGCTGGTTTACGGATCAAAACATTTCCTACTTTATCTTGCAACGTCTCAAGTCCCAAACTCTTTCCAAATTCGTATACGTGGCGAGAAACAGCTTCAGTATGTCCGGTTGGACGAGGAATTTGAGTTAGATCATAAAAATTACTCCATACTTGTTTTGGAGACAGCTCTTTAATTTCTGCTGACATAACAACAACATTTTACATTGTCTTTCTTCTACAAAGACAACTTGATTGATACTAAATATGTTTATCTGGTGGATTACTCCATCATACTTATTTATTCTTGTTTACGATTGGTTAGGGGTAGAGCTATAATGCCGATTAAACCACAAATAGCAAACCAGGCTGTCTGGATAGTATGGACTACCAATGCAAAAGCTGCAGCATCATTCTCTTTTACACCAAAACAAACCAAAGTGGATATAACCATAAAATGCCATGGACCAATTCCTCCCTGAATGGGTACCGCTACACCAATACTACTCATGGTAAAAGCGATTAATCCAACAGAGATTCCT
This sequence comes from Parabacteroides sp., assembly GCA_020026285.1. The sequence goes on from JAHHQS010000172.1 coordinate 4,350, forward strand.
AAATCACGAGTGAAATCGAAAGCATAAAATGTTATATAAAAGTAAAAGAAATAACAGATCCAAATAAGGAAGCTTTGCAGAATGAATAAACCTTTTGATTCTAAAAGCCAAACACTCTTGATACCACTCCAGATATCCTTCAAGATTCCTTTGATTTTTTGAACCAGTGTAAAGTTACTTAAATATTTGAATACAAACCAAACGGAAAAGATAATAATTACCAAAAAAAGATAAATCCAAACTGAATGTATCAGCGACTGAAACCCTGCCACTAAATTTGGATTTTGTTGGAAGAAGTTAATGAAAAAATCAAAATTATAAATGAAGATGGAAAGGACAATACCTCCAACTATAACGCTGTCACTGATTCGATCAATGAATAAAGTCCCCAATAGTTTCGAGAAGGATATTTTTTCATAACGGGTAATTATTCCGCAACGCCATATTTCTCCCATTCTGGGAAGGACCAGATTGACTGCGTAGTTTCCAAGGACGGCATAAATTAGATTTGATATTTTGAATTTTTCTCCGATAGAACGAATAAGAAGTCCCCAGCGTAATCCTCTGATGACATTCCCGGCTAATCCAAAAACTAAAGAAAATAATATAATCTTGTAATCGACTCCGGTTTTTACGAGTTGCCATATTTCGGATATATCCATATTCCGATATAGAAAAATCAGAAGAAGACATCCTAAAAGGAGAGGTAGAAATATTTTAATCGCTGAACGAAATATGCTTTTTGAATTCATTCGATACCATTATTTATAAATAATTAGTACTTTTGTATAAGGCAAAGATAAGCATATTATTTAAATAATAACCCATTACACAAATAAGTGAATGAGATTAGTTAAACCAAAAAAAGCATTGGGGCAGCATTTCCTGAAGGATTTAAGCATTGCCCAGCGTATCGCTGATACGGTAGCTGAATATAAAGGAACTCCGATTTTAGAAATAGGTCCGGGTATGGGGGTTTTGACTCAATATCTTTTAGAGGCTGAACATGATGTGAAAGTTGTAGAGTTGGATCAGGAATCGGTTGTTTATCTGGAACAGAATTTCCCTGATTTGAAGGGACGAATTATTGCAGATGATTTTTTAAAGTTAAAACTGGACCAGTTATATAAGGGCCCTTTTTGTGTCATAGGTAATTATCCTTACAATATATCCAGTCAGATTTTCTTTAAAGTTCTCGATTATAAAGATAATATACCTTGTTGTTCGGGAATGATTCAGAAAGAAGTAGCCGAGCGGCTTGCCGGAAAGCCAGGAACCAAGGCTTATGGTATTATCAGTGTTTTGCTTCAGGCTTGGTATGATATAGAATATCTGTTTACTGTCAGTGAAACGGTTTTCAATCCACCTCCAAAAGTGAAGAGTGCAGTCATCAAAATGACAAGAAACCAGCGTACAGATTTAGGATGTGATGAAAAACTGTTTAAAACAGTTGTAAAAACCACCTTCAATCAGCGTCGCAAAACATTGCGTAATTCTATCAAGCCAATTTTGGGTAAGGAATTTCCTGATTATCATCTGCCTGTATTTGATAAGCGTCCGGAGCAATTGTCTGTAGAGCAGTTTATAGAACTGACATTGACGGTTGATTCTTGGTTGAAACAGAATAAAATGGATTAAGGGGAAACAATAAAAAACTGTTTTTGTTTTATTAAAAAAACAGAGGAAACAAATCATTAGAGTAAAGCAGCCATGACAGAAATAACAAAGGAGTATATAGAAGATCTGAAGAAGATTATTGAGGAAAAAAACGATGTCAAGGCAAAAGCAATTTTAAAAGATCTATATCCGGCTGATATAGCTGAGATTTATCAATATTTGAATTTGCAGGAAGCCATTTATCTATACATGTTGATGGATGGTGAACAGGCCGCGGATGTGTTGATGGAGCTTGACGAGGAAGATCGTCATAAATTGTTGAAAGAACTTCCGAACGAATTGATTGCAAAGCGTTTCGTTGATAATATGGAAACGGACGATGCGGTTGATTTGATGCGTGAATTGGATGAAGATACGCAGGAGGAGATTCTGTCGCATATCCAGGATGTCGAGCAGGCTGGCGATATTGTTGATTTGTTGAAATATGATGAGGATTCTGCCGGTGGTTTGATGGGTACTGAAATGATCGTTGTTAACGAGAATTGGAGTATGCCCAAATGTATTGATGAAATGCGTAAGCAAGCTGAAGAGGTAAGTGAAATTCATTATGTTTATGTGGTTGACGATGATGAACGTTTGAAAGGTGTTCTTCCTTTGAAGAAACTGATAACGAATCCTTCTGTGTCTAAAATAAAACATGTGATGAAAAAAGATCCTATTGCCGTCAGAGAGGGTGATAGTATTGAGGAGGTTACAGAAGCAATCGAAAAGTACGATTTGGTGGCTATTCCCGTTATTGATAGTATCGGTCGACTGGTGGGACGTATTACGATTGACGACGTTATGGATGAAGTCCGTGAACAACATGAACGTGACTATCAGTTGGCTTCCGGTATCTCTCAGGATGTGGAAACTTCGGATAATGTATTTACTCAAACTGCCGCCCGTTTGCCATGGCTTCTGATAGGGATGATTGGTGGATTGAGTAACTCCATTATATTAGGCGGTTTTGAGAACAGTTTTGTTACAAATCCAAAGATGGCCTTGTTTATACCGTTGATTGGTGGTACGGGTGGTAACGTCGGCATTCAATCTTCAGCCATTGTCGTTCAAGGCCTGGCAAATCACTCGTTGAAAGAGGGAAATATATTTACTCAGATATTAAAGGAGTCGATAGTATCTGTTATCAATGCCAGTATAATCAGTCTGATTGTTTTTGGCTATAACTTTTTGATGTTAGGCGATCGGGCGATTACAGCATCCGTCTCCTTGAGTTTGTTTGCCGTTATCATGTTTGCTAGTATCTTCGGAACGGTAGTTCCTCTGTTTCTGGATAAGATAAATATCGATCCGGCTTTGGCAACAGGTCCGTTTATTACAATATCAAATGATATTATAGGTATGTTGATCTATATGTTTATGGTTTCAGCGTTAACTTGAAAAAAAGTTCAGATGTTTTTATAAAAAGCTTTGACCCTTTTGCGAAAAGGTCAAAGCTTTTTTTATTTACTTCTTTAGACTGACCTTTACTGGAAATGGTTTACAGTTTTTGATTAATTACTAATTGAGATTTA
>JAHHQS010000173.1 GCA_020026285.1 Parabacteroides sp.
CTAATGGAATTGGAAAAAAATATTTAATTCAGCATAGTGCCGGTTCAGGTAAATCAAATTCTATTTCATGGCTTGCACATCAACTTATCGGTCTTGAAAAAGACGGTCATCCTATGGTTGACTCTGTGCTTGTTGTTACAGATCGTAGGATACTTGATAAGCAAATAAGAGACAATATCAAACAATTCATGCAAGTGGCAAATACTGTAGCATGGGCAGAACATTCTGGGGATTTAAGAAAAGCAATTCAAGGTGGTAAGAGAATCATTATTACTACCGTTGAAAAGTTTCCTTATGTTGTTCCGGATATTGGTGCTACCCATAAAGAAAACCATTTTGCTGTTATTATCGACGAAGCTCATTCCGGTCAGAGTGGACGCAACTCTGCTAATATGAACTTAGCACTTTCAGGTCTTGCTACAGGTGATGAAGTTGATAATGAAGATAAAATCAACGCAATGATGGAAGGACGAAAGTTACTGACAAATGCAAGTTATTTTGCATTTACTGCTACTCCTAAAAATAAAACATTAGAAACTTTCGGTATGTTAGTTGTAGATGAAAATGGCAACCCAATTCTCAATGAAGATGGAGAATTGCAGCACAGACCATTTCATTCTTATACAATGAAACAGGCTATTCAAGAAGGTTTTATTCTTGATGTTTTGAAATATTATACACCGATTTCAAGCTACTATAAGCTTATGAAAACAGTACAAGATGACCCGATGTTCGACAAGAAACGTGCTCAAAAGAAATTACGCTCTTTTGTAGAAAGTGATAGCTATACCATCGCTCAAAAGGCTGAAATGATGGTAGAACATTTCCACGAGCAAGTTATTTCAAAAGGCAAAATTGGCGGACAAGCTCGTGCTATGGTTGTAACTTCAAGTATTCCTCGTTGTATAGAGTATTACGTTGCGATAAATAAATGCCTTGAAGCTCGCCATAGTCCATATAAGACAATCGTCGCATTTTCGGGCGAACACAAATATAAGGGACAAGAGCCTGCACTTACTTCAGCAGGGTTAAATGGTTTCCCAGACGCAAAGATTCCAAAAACTTTAAAGACCGATCCTTATAGAATCCTGATTGTTGCCGATATGTTCCAAACAGGATTTGACGAACCACTACTTCATACAATGTATGTAGATAAAATGCTTTATGATATTAAGGCTGTTCAAACATTATCAAGATTAAACAGATGTCATCCACAAAAGCATGATACATTCGTTTTGGACTTTGCAAATAGTCCGGATATGATTGAAAAATCTTTCTCAAGATATTATAGAACAACACTTCTTTCGGGAGAAACAGACCCGAATAAATTATATGATTTGATTGCTACGATGGAAGGATACCAAGTTTATTCAGACGAAGATGTTGAATCACTTGTAAATCTGTACCTTGATGGAGCTGAAAGAGATAAGCTTGATCCAATTCTTGATTTTTGTGTAGTAGCTTATAAAGGATTAGAAACAGACGATCAAATTAAATTCAAGAGTTCTGCTAAAGCATTCTGCCGTACATACGGATTCCTTGGAGCAATTCTGCCTTATGGAAATGCTGAATGGGAGCGTTTGTCAATCTTTATGAATCTACTTATACCGAAGCTTCCATCACCTCGTGATGATGATTTTTCTGAAGGTATATTAGATGTTATTGACCTTGATAGTTATCGTTTAGAAGCTCAGGAATCAATGTCAATAAAACTTGCAGATGAAGATGCAGAAGTTGCACCTGTTCCGGCAGGCAGTGCTGGACATATTGTAAATCCTGAAATGGATTATCTTTCAATGATATTGAATGATTTCAACGATATGTTTGGAAACATTGATTGGAAAGAACCAGATAATGTTAGAAGACAAATTATTGCTATTCCGGATATGGTCGCAAAAGATGAAAAATATCGAAATGCAATGAAAAACTCTGATAAACAAAATGCTCGTATGGAAAGCGAACGTGCATTGCAGCAAGTTATTTTCTCAGTTATGGCAGATAATATGGAACTGTTTAAACAATTCCAAGATAATCCATCTTTCAAGAAATGGTTATCTGACTTAGTATTCAATACAACATATACACCTAATAAAAATTTACAGGAGTAGTGTAAGGAAAATTAGTAGATTGGAGGGATGAGGTAATGTCATATACGGTTTGCTCATCAGAAAAATTAAGAAAATCCGGTGCGGATGCGGAAACTAAAGCTATGCTTTATCTCATGAACTTCCGTAAAGATAGTTCTGAGATGAATTATTTTGTGGTAGACTTTTTTAACGATGTTACAGGCATGGATAGAATGGGCAGAAAATTATGGGATGTTCAATCTAAGGCAAGTAAAACAGCAAGTGCTAAAGGAATTGGCAGAGAATTAGTTACACTTTTTAAAAACTATTTGAGTGAATTTACATTTGTTGATTATGTAATCTTTATGGGCGGAGTTCCTGACACCTTTAGGATAGATTCTTCACAAAATCTTTTTGATGCAACTAATATTAACGAAAAGGCTTTAATCAGTGTCAGAAAAGGACTTATAGAAGAAAGTGAGCAAAAAGAATATATCGATAATTCTTACATCACAGATAAAAATATTGATGGTTTTTTAAAAGTAGTTTGGTTTGTTGTTGATGATAAGTTACCACAAGATTATATTAAAGAGATTATAAAAAATCATCCATCAATCATTCCACCTGATTCTGAGTTAATAAGTATTTTTAATGAGATTAGAAATAAACAATCAGAATTGAAAAATACAAATGTAGAGGGCGTAACAATAGAAAGGATTGATGAAGTTCTTTCATATGGCAGGGAATTAAAAACGCACGAAATAAGATTGTTAGTTCTGCAAAGAATTCTAAATACCGATCCTCTTTCAAAAGGTATACCTGAACCATTTATGGAGGTGTACTTGAAATATCCGGAGGAAAGAAGAAAAATGCTACTAGAGCAATGTCAAAGTGCAATGTGCAGAGCATTATTTAACAATTCACTTGCACAAGCTTATTGGGCATTGTTTGATAGTGTTTATACATCAATTATTCAGAATCCTGATAAAAATATCGATTATATTGTTGATTCGATTCCGGATGAAGTGTTAGATGCGTGTACGGATTTTGATGCATTTTCATTAAAGTATTTTATTGCCAAAATTAAGGAGGGGGTATCACAATGATTATACGAAAAGTGGCTGTTGGTAATAGTGAAGAAGCCTTTATTGAAGATACTTTTTCAGAAGGGCTAAATATATTACTGAGTGATGACAATAACAAAGGAAAAACTATTATTATTCAATCTTTGCTGTATGCTCTTGGAAATAAGCCTATTTTCCCAGATTCATTCAATTACAAAAACTTTGTTTATTATCTTGAATTTGAACATAATAGTGAAAGATATATTATCGTGAGGTCGGGAGATGAATATGTTCTGAAATACTCTGATAAACTAGGAATTTTTGAAGGAATGTCAGAGTTGAAAAGATTTTGGAATAACAATATTTTTCAGCTTCCTATGATTCAATTTAATGGAGATAAAAGAATTGTTGATATGGAGCTATTTGTTCAATTATTTTTTGTGGGACAAGACGGAAAGGATACATCGACTATTTTTAATAGCGGATTCTACCATAAAGATGACTTTAGAAATATGTTGCTCTCATATTCCGGTGATTTTTCATCAGAGATTACGCCTACAGAAATAAAAAAGATTAAAGATAAAATTAAAGAGTTAAAGGTTCGAAGAAAAGAACAATTAAACTTGTCTGATTTTTATAAGACAGCTGCGGTTGCACCAGAGTATTTGAGCAAAATTAAAGATAGAGATGCATTTAATAAACGTGTTGATGAAATGGACTCTATAACGGATTTGATTACCGAAATTAAGAAAAAAAGGAATCGCTTAGCTGCCGAAAAATCATTATGGAATGGAACATTAAAAGAACTTAATTCATTGAATAGGAATATTAAAGTAGGTGAATTACGCTGTATGGATTGTGATTCTACCCATATAGCTTATAAAGGAACAAGTAAATCTAAATATTCCTTTGATATTTCGACACCATTGATGAGAAAGCAAATAATAGAATCTATAAATGAGAAGATTTCTGATTTTACAGAAGAAATAAAAAAGCTTGATCTTGAAATACAAAAACAACAAGATGAACTCAATTCTTTGATGGATAATGAGGATATAACAATAGAAAATATTGTTGCATATAAAATGGGATACAAGAGTGTTGCTGATATTGAACAAACAATAGACGATATTGACAAAGAACTCGAACAATATGAAGGTACTCTCAAAGTTGGAAAAAACTTTTCGGATGAAGCAAAAGAGGAAAGAGAAGAATTCTATGGTCGCTTTATGTCTTTAATGAATGAGAAAAAGAAGCAAATAGATATAGAAAGCGAAAAGGAATACGAGGATATTTTCACAAAGCGAGGCACTGTTGTTTCTGGTAGTGAAGAAACGGTATTCTATGTTTCAAAATTGTTGGCTTCTGTTGAAATGACAGGTCATGATTGTCCAATTATAATGGATTCTTTTAGAGCTGAAGATCTTTCTACAGATAAAGAAAAACGTGTGTTAGAATTGTTTGGAGAATTAAGAAATCAATGTATTTTAACAACCACGTTAAAAACAGAAGAAATAGGAAAATATGATGATATGAAGAATGTTAACATAGTCGATTATTCTTCTCATAGCACAAATAAAATTCTGAATCAAGATGATTTAGAAGAATTTAAAAAGTTACTTCAAAATATGTATATAGAAATATAGAGTGTTGAAAAATCTACAAGTTAATATTTCGAGTAATCATCTCTAAGTGAGATAGAAAAAGGGAGAAACTTTCACAGTCTCGATTTAAATGATGAGAAGCTCAGCAGCTGATGTTAAATACATTGCTGTCTGAGCTTCTTATCATTCGTACTGTAAATCATCATAGTCCCCTAAGTCATCTTTCAGGAACCCTGATTTCCGAATGTACATAGGATTAACCAGTTCTCCTTTTTCGTGAAGTAAGCTAAATTTGTAATCCAATAGTGATGCTGGTACATAAAGTTTTTTTGCTGTTTCAAAGAAGGAATATGCAGACAGGCATTCCAAGACCTCATCATCTTCCAAAAGAAGCTCTGCGGCAAAGAAATTTGCTTCATTTTCCTCCAGTGAGCTGCCATCCAACACCTCCATTTCTTGAAAGCCTTTCATCATTGCAATCTTAGAATGAAGCACTGCGTGTCCTAACTCATGAGCAACTAAGATGCGTTCCAGCACTTCATTTACATTGCTGTCAATTACAATATTCTTTTGCCTGGACTGATAAAAGAAAAAGCCTTTTAGTTTCTTTTCCATATTATAGAAGTGTATTTTGATTCCCAATAATGTGCAAAGTTCATAGGGATCTCTGGTATCATATTTTTTTACCAGTTTTTCTACAGCTGCAATAATGTGTGCTGTTGTTCTCACTTGCTTCACCTCCAAATTGAGCACAGAAAGCATCTTTTAATGAGTAAGGTCAGGTGCATTTGACTTTATTCTGTCTGCTTATGCTTTCTGTACTTTTTGGGAGTGAATTTTTCTCTGGCACTTTTTTTGGAATCCATATAGACAGTCATCAATGCCTGAAAGAATACATCTTTGGCATCTTCATCCAAATCTCCACCAGCAAAGAGAGAACTTACTCGTCCCAATACTTCCTGTGCTTCTTTTGCTCCTTTTGAGCCGAATTGCTCTCGTGCTTCAGCCAAAAACATATCTTCATCAATATGGCTTTGTGTATTGGTTTCTTGGTCATTCAACAGATATGAAACAGAAATATGCAATGCTTCAGCCAACTTTTTCATATTGTTTTTTCGGGGAAGGGTTCCCAGTTGTTCATAGGTATAGAGAGATCTTTCGGAGATACCGGTTAACTGGGCAAGCTCTGTTTGAGAGAGGTTCATTGCCAGTCGAGCCTCCTTCACTTTTTCACCAAATGTCATATCTTTTTCGCCCTTTCTATAAAATAGTTTTCTGTAACTTCTGATTATCTATTGACAAACTTCTGAAAATAGTTATAATAAAACAAAAAAGAAGTTTAACTTCGGTTTAATTATATATCAGAAGCTAAAATAAGTCAATAACTTCCGACTGAAACTTCTGAATCTGCTTTATGATAAATTAAGAAGCCCATGATACAGTATTTCATACTCTCGTGGCTCGAACAATGGGCTTAGAAAGGAATTTATAATATGACATAAATTTGAAAGGAGATTCTTTATGAGCAGAAATAATACACAAGCCTTACATAACATTCGGATGTTGTGTCGTATGCAGCAGGTTGATGAAAAAGTTCTGTATGAGCGTTCCAGGCTGATTCTTTCTATTTATCGAGATGTTTGCTGGTCTACTATGGGACGTGCAGAGGAAATCTGTGATGATCTTATTTGCACCTGTAGCTCCAACTTGGATGGAGCGTTGATTTATCTGGAAACATTTGCACCGGATGAAGCAAGGGAACGCTTTGAAGAAAAGATCCGCAGTCTCTTTGAAACACGGTGGATCATCGAACTGATAGATAACGCAATGGGGCGAATTAGAGATTATCCTTGTCGTGGAGATTTATATTGTGAAATCCTCTCCAAATGTTATCTGAGCCGCTTTAAGTATAAAGAAGTAGAAATATTGGAAATCATGGATATGGAACGCAGCACCTATTATGACCGAAAAAAAGAAGCAATTTTGCTGTTTGGTTTGTCCTTGTGGGGAAATGCAATTCCTATGCTGAAGCAGCTTCTGATTACTGCGAAAGAAGAGGAGGAATGTATAGGATATTAAACCAAAGCGTCCGATAAAAGTCCGACGAAATTCCGATATTTTTCCTACTGAAAGTCCGACATAGTGCGTGTTAAGATTGGTATGCTGGGAGATTGCAGCATCAAATTGAATCATTGATTTTGCCTCGTGCCAAAAGGTACGGGGCTTTTTTTATGCCTTCTTCCAGACAATGGCATGAAAAAGAGTCAGAGAAAATTCTCTGGCTCTTTTTTATTGCCTGCAAGGAGGACAGGCAGATGAAAGAACGGTTTACAAATCACATTCGGGATTCTCCTTATTTCTTGAAATTTAAACTTTCAAATTTCAAGAAAATGGAGGAACAACTATGTATTACGATCCAATAGAGAGTGGAAAAAGAATCAGAAACCTGAGAAAAAATCTTGGACTTACACAAGAAGAGCTTGCTGAACAGTTAGGCGTGGCATTAAATACGATTTCTAGAATTGAGATTGGACAAAGAGGTGTGTCGATTGATTTAGCACTTGAACTCGTTGTTCATTTTAACTCAACTCTTGATTACATAATTGCGGGACGTGGACCTGTTGTTTATCAGGAAAATGACGAGTGAAGATTATTTTTACCCGTAATTCTACCAGCAAGGCAATAAAAACCTGTGAAAGAAAAAAGTACAATTTAGATACAGCAAATAAAAAGCTGCGAACCTTGCTACGAAAATAAGTAGCAGAGGTGTGCACCTTGACAAACAGGCTTTCAA
>JAHHQS010000174.1 GCA_020026285.1 Parabacteroides sp.
CCAATTCAGATCCATTCTTGCGCAATTCGTCTTGAATGGTAGGAATACCAGTTGCTCGTCCTTCCGAAAGTCGCAATTCCTTCAGATAATCACCTAAGCGACGATTACGATAGCGACGTGATTTCAAGCGTTCCGCTTTCTGAATAGCATCCCAACTGATGGAACGGTCGGGGCCTGCATAACTGAGAATAGAAATCTTATCAGGCTCAATGGTAATCTCGACCGGTTCACGTTCCTGATAGTCTCTATGATACAGAGCATTTACCACAGCTTCTTCTATGGCCTGATACGGATAATTAAAATAGGTTATAGACTCAGCATTGTCTTTCGGCTTAAGGATCTGTTTCTTGATGACGTTGGTCTTGATATAATTCAATGTCTGCTTGATCATCTCCGGAACAGGACCTACAATCTTAGGTACCTCAATCATGTTATTGGGATTCTTGATGCAACCTTCGGGGAAGATGACAATATCTACCTGTGTTACCGGGAAGAACTTAGCTGGATTCTGACAGAACATCATGGCAGCTACATTCTTCAGCATCTGTCTTTCTTTAGGACCAGTGTATAAGTCCATCAAATTAAGGATTTCTGAAAAAGAAGTGGTCGAGAAATTATCTACCAAACGACTTTTTACGCTCTGGAGATAATCAAAAACTAAGGCTGCTGAGATATCTGACAGTTCTATATTTTCGTTTCCTCTTTCGTCGAAAGGAATTCGATTCGCCATTTCACGCAATTCGTCCAATATCTCGCCTTTAGCTTCTATACTGCTTGTACCGCTTCGAACATACCACTTGCAAGGTGATTGATTGGCTGTAACACGTTCACGAACATTATAAGGACGATTCACGCCTGCAGGTACCCATATCACCAACACATATTTGCCATCCAATTCTTCAACGTCTACGCGTGGCATATAATAAGGCTCAATTTTGTTGTTAAAACCAATCATGTCTTTTTGGATCTTGTCCAGTTCTTCGATGTTGATACCTGTAACCGGTCGTTTGGCAATACCGTTTTCTTCCTCCACGCCAACAACAATGTAACCTCCACCAATATTATCAAAATCATTGGCAAAAGCACAGATGGTATGATATATCTTATCGGGATTCCATCCTTTCTTAAATTCAATGCGATTAGACTCAATCCTACGCTTGCGCAGGAGGTCTTCTATGTTTACAGGAATAGGCATAAGGCAAACTTAATTGAATGTTTTCTTTTCGACATAAAGCAACTCTCTGACATCCACATTGAGTATCTCCGCTATGCGGAACAGCGTATCAAGGTCTGGCTGAGCACTATTGGTGCACCAGCGTGAAACAGAGCAGGCATTCTTTCCAATCTGTTCCGACAGCCATTTGGCCGTCTTATTTTGTTCTACCAATACTATTTTTATTCTATTTAGTTGCTTCATAACCGACAAGACTTATAGTTTAATGCAAAAATATATAATTTTATCGTTAAAAACTTGAGAAAAGAAAGGAAATCTTAATGAAAAATGTTGAAAAACAGAAGAGAGTCAGCGATCCCATATGAGGAAAATTCCTTCGACATATTCGATTGGGGATATAACGATTTCGAACAGCTTTTCCAGATTCGTTGTTCGTGGAAAAAGAACAATGACTTCAAACCGATTACTTGGAAACGCCGTTTCCCGAAAGATTCAGGAATACTTTTAGATGCAATCGGCCATATGTCCAGAGTGCTGACCGGAAAGAAATATCCAGAGAAGATCAGACGGATACATTACTTGGATGAATTCAAGCAAAAAATGTATATATTACTTACTAATACATTGGATATCATCCCAGTAACGATCGCTGAACTTTATCATAACCGTTGGCAAATCGAACTATTCTTCAAGTGGCTAAAGCGACACCTCAAGGTTAAAAAAATTTTGGGGCGAAACTGACAACGCAGTAAAGATCATGATTTACTCTGCAATGATTGCCTATTATATGATGGCAATCGTACATAGAAAACTGAATGATGAGCGTTCTACATATGAGATGCTACAAATCGTAAGTATCTCACTTACAGATACCAACAGTCTTCGAGACCTGTTTAGCAAACCTAAAGACAATATTGACAAAAAACTTATAGATTCGAGTGAACCTACTTTATTCTAAATAAATAAACTTATAATAATCGTCCACAACTTTTAGTGGACAGCAATGTTAATAGTTAAAGAATGTTGTAAATTTGCATACAGATAAATACAGGTGACTTTTGTTATCAAAATTACTGATTTTAGATAATTGCAGTTGAAGTAAGTGGGGAATGTAAAATGTAGGGTTTTAATTCTCAGAAGTTTGTAACCTTATATGATGGCAGTTTGACTGACAACCAAAAACTTCAATGAAGGAGTACAGCATAAGAGTCTTGATAATGACATAATTAATGACTTTGAGACGACCACAAGAAGATAGTATTTTGCTTGAATGTATAGTATTTTTCAATAGACTTTATAGAGAATCCGCACCAATTATCTTCTGCCACGAATCGAATGGCTCATACAGAAGAAATGCGAAATGTAAGCAAGCACATAAACCTAACTATAGCCAAGCATTAGACACTTGGCTATACGCAAGTAGATAAATGAGTCATGTAAAAATAGATTATGCCAAATTCAGTAATGTTTTACATAAATTGAAGTAATAAAGGAAAATATAATGAATAATTCAATTAAGCAATATGCCATAGGCGAACTTCTTGATGGAAGGTATTTTTATATACCGTCTTATCAGAGGGGATATAGATGGACAGAGAAGCAGGTAGGTGATCTCTTGCGAGACCTTCTGTGTTTCGCTAATGACTTTGCAAATGAAGGGAAAGAAAAGAAACTGGATCAATTCTACTGTCTGCAACCTGTGATTGCTCGTCCAATAACAGATAGAGACAAGTTGAAGTCTATGTTTGGCACTGAATATACCGATAGTATTCAAGAAAATGGTGTATGGGAAATAATTGACGGTCAACAACGACTGACAACCATTTTCTTGTTATACAAATACCTCCTCGATCAAAAAGGATGGGATTCAGAAACTTTGAAGGAAGAGGAAGATGGAAAAGAGCTATACCATATATGTTATGCAACTCGGGATGGTTCAGGACAATTCCTAGAGAGCCTGTCAATGAAAACGATAAAGGACAGAGACGAAGAGTTACTGAAAGACAATGTGGATTATTTTCACATGGCCAACGCTTTCAAGTACATAGGTGAATGGATAAAAACCGATGGCAAGACTATCAACATACGTTATCAGTTGGGAGGCAGTCTTGACAATATCCGTACTTCATTCTTCAAGCTTCTAAATGGCATGAGTGACACAAAGGGTGGCTCCGTACAGGTTCTCTGGTATGAGATAGCAGAAGTAAAAGAAAAGAGTAATATCAAAGAATTCCAAAAGATTAATACAGGCAAGATTCGATTAACAGATGCAGAACTTATCAAAGGTTTGTTCTTGATGAAGAAGAATTTTACAGGTGGAGACAAATATATTAAACAGTCAGAATTGGCTTTAGAATGGGAATATATTGAAAACACCCTTCATTCTAACAACTTTTGGTATTTCCTTCAGAAGAAAGGTTTCGATATGCCTAACCGTATTGACCTCCTATTCAATCTTATATATAAGAAAAATGCTCTAAAAGAGATACCAAATGACGAATGGGATAATAAAATCGAAGAAATTGATGCTCAGCTGATGGACACCAGACAAAGCGAAATCTTCCGTTTTTACTATAACCGTTTCGAGGGAAAAATCGCGGAAGACCTTCAATACGAAGTTGCTGTAGCATGGGATGAAGTGATGGAACTGTTCAGAACACTTGATGACTGGTATTGTTCACCTTCAATATATAACTACATAGGCTTGCTCAGTCAGTGTGGAGAAGACTTATGTCGGCTTGTTCTTCATTTTGAGTACATGCCAGAAACATCAAGTCGTGATGATTTTGAGAAATTCCTTATAGAACGTATCTCCTACCATCTACGTGGTGCTAAAGTTGATAACGAGAAAAAACAGATTCTCAATACATACAACAAGGATTACAATATAATATATAAGTTGTTGCTGACTCTCAACATTCATCTACTAAATGAGCAGAACCAAAAATTGGAGTCTGAATCAGACGTATACAAGTTTCCATTCGATGTCCTCAGTTCTCAGAATTGGGACATCGAGCATATAGACTCATTCCATACGAATGCTTTAAAGAAAGAAAAAGACAAACGGGAATGGATTGAAACAGCAATGGCTGACCGTAAGGATGAATTGAAAGTAGAAGAGGTCGCGTTGATAAATCAGAAAGTAGAAGAGAATGCTTTGGACGATGCTATAAACATCCTAAAGAAAAATGCGCAGGAAGTAGAAGCTGATGAAGAAATCAAGAACACTATTGGTAATCTTACACTTCTTGATGCTGCTACTAACAGAATGTATGGCAATAGTCTGTTCTGTACCAAGAGACGAATTATTATTGATCGCATAAAGCAAGGCGTGTTTGTGCCAATCGCTACACAGTACATATTTGCTAAATTCTTTGATGAAAGAGGTACAAATCGATCGCTTTGGACAAAAGAAGATATGGAAGCATACCATAAATACATATACGAGGCTCTAATAACCTACATAAATATTGAGGAGGACAATTTATGAGTGAGAGATACACATTTTTAGACATCTACAAGAAGGCTCTAGACCTCAATAAGGACACAAAGGTTAAAATTAACCAGATAGTTATCCCAAAAATTCAGCGTCCATATGCCCAAGGACGTCTGGATGGAATGTGTACATATGTACGCAACACTCTTTTAAAAGAAATGTTTGCTAACTTCCAGACGGATGATGTTTTTGACTTTAACTTCATCTATGGTATTGTGCGTCCTTCTAATGATAACTATGTGATGGAACTGTTGGATGGCCAACAACGTATAACTACCCTATTCCTTCTTTATTGGTATATAGCAAATCGTGAACTTTCAAAAGACGATGAAGTCGATACAGAAATCCGAAATGCACTTGCAAAATTCGTATATGAGACACGTTCTACATCAACAGTGTTCTGCCAACGACTTGCTTCATATCGTGTTGATCTTTCAGAATTGAAGCCATCTAAGGCTATAAAGAAAGCTAAGTGGTATTTCAAATCATTTGACAGAGACAGCACCATTAGTGCAATGCTCACTATGCTTGATGCTATCCATGAGAAGTACAACAATCAAGACAGCAATGAGCTTTACAAGAAACTTGACAATATACAGTTCTATATAAAGTCTCTTGGCTACTTCAATCTTTCTGAAGAATTGTATATCAAGATGAATGCACGTGGCTTACAATTAAGCCCATTTGAGAATTTCAAAGCCGATCTCATCAACTTTATCAATAATAAGGAATATGAGCCATATAGAGCAATTGTTCCTCTCTATAAAAAAGAAAGTGAAGATGTTGCAGCGTTTGATTTCAATTTCTCTGTAAAGCTCGATGCAAAGTGGATTGATATTTTTTGGAAGAAAGGATATGAGAATTTTGATGCAGCATATATGAGTTTCTTTTCACGTTTCTTTGCTTGCAAGTATATTGTTGCAACAAAGGATGTCGTTTCAGATAGAGATATGCGTCAAGACAAGACTTTGCGCCAAATTTACACAGAGGCAGAAAACAGAAATGAAGCAAATGAGTATCTGGGATTCCAAGAATTTGAGCATCTACTTAATGAGCATCCTGAGTTCATCATGACTTTGGATAAAGTGTTCGATGTGTTTTATGAGTACGATCATAAAGATGACAGAAGACTAATATACAAATCTATGCTTCCACTTTGGGATAGGGTGAATCCTGAATGTGGTGATGATTTCTACAGTAATCTGTCATCTAAGATGACACACACCAAACTTATCGTTTTTGGTGCGGTCATTGAGTTCATTGAAGCTTACAAATCTTTTGATGCAGATACTTTTAAACAGTGGATGCGAGTTGTATGGAATATTACAGAGAATACCAACATTGACAGTTTGACACCTGTATCATCTTTAATACGAAAATTCTCTGCTGTTATTCATAACACGTCACGTCGAACTGCAGAAGGTATTTCATTTTACGAAGCCTTATCACTGTGGAAAGATGATAACAGCGATGAACGAGAGAACAGAGCCTTGATCGAAGAAGTTGAAAAAGCAAAGCGCATTGCTGAGAATAGTGATTGGCTTGACACATTCATAGAGGCAGAAAAGCATCCATTCTTTAAAGGCATGGTATTATTCTTCTATGAATCAGGTTTATCATTAAAGGATTATCAGAATAGATATAAATTGGTGAAAGAAATGTTTGATGAAAGTGGTATTTCTGAGACATATCGAAAAGATCACCTATTAATTCGTGCCATTGTCAGTCAATTCAATTCTTGGGATGAACTGAACGAAAGGTATATAACCGAACGTTCAGAAACAAACAAATACTTAAAGAATATCCTTGCTTCTCATGAAATGGTACGATCTATGTTCGCGAACATACTTGATAATAAAGATGAATCAGCTGTAAAAGAACAACTTCGTGAATATATTAATGAAGAGAAAGAGTTCTCCTATATTGGAGTCGTTGAAGAAGGCTGCGACATGGCAGTAAAAAGACTCCGAAAAGATATCAAACTCTATGATTGGATAGCTGAGAATAAGTCTGTATTCCGTGTGTACAATTATGAAGGTCATATTATGTTTGCTGTTCCTAGAAAACAATATGATAAGGTTGCACTTGATACTGAAAGAGCAAAGACAGCTTTTAAGATTGCAGAAAAATTTGGTATGTCTTTCTATGATAAAGAACAACTAAAAATGTTTAAGCAATTCAATGACTGCTACGGTAATGAGATTTGGCTTAAACAAGATAGACAAAACTGCACTATTTGGGTCGGTTTCTGTCAGCATCATGAACTTTGCATTCAAATAGAATGTAAAACAAAAAAATATGCAAAGGAATTATTAAAAATTCTTGAGGATAGTGAATACATAGACGATGATGAAAGGTGGTTACAAATTCCATCTTTACAGCACTTCAAGCAACAAAAAACTTACAATGATTTGGCAAAGGTACTTGAAAAGCTATTTGAGAAAATACCATCAATTGAAAACATTGTAAAATTATAAGACAAAAGACTGTACATGAACGAGAATTGATATTTAAATGAAGGGCGTAAAATTAAGTGTGTCAGGTAAAGAAAAACATTAACTTTACAGACACACTTTTTTATGGCAAAAACATTTGATTACGAAGAGTTCAAAGCACAGGCTATTGAACAGTTGAAAGCAGGCAAAACATTGTCTGGAGGAAAAGATGGTGTATTGGCACCACTTCTGGAGAACCTATTGAACAGCGCCCTTGAGGGGGAGATGGATGCCCATCTAGACCAGGAAGAACGCGATTTAGGCAATCGACGCAATGGTCATACCAGTAAACAGGTCCAGACGCCTATGGGAGAGATTACGATCCAGACACCTAGAGATCGTGATTCGTCATTTGAGCC